>CAZOCS010000014.1:0-34587 GCA_964578365.1 uncultured Candidatus Cloacimonadota bacterium | reverse complement strand
TTTCGTTCCTGCCTTCACCGGTCTTTTTGCACCTTATTGGAATTCAGGGGCACGCGGAACAATTATCGGTCTTACCCATTTTGTGAATAAATCGCATATTGCACGCTCTGTTTTGGAAGCTACTGCCTTCCAAACTCGTGATGTTTTTGAAGCGATGCAGAAGGATTCCGGTTTGAATATCAAAGAGCTTAAGGTAGACGGTGGAATGACTGCCAGTAAGTTATTAATGCAGTTTCAAGCTGACATCATAAATGCCTCTGTGATAATTCCAGATATTGCTGAAACAACTGCACTTGGTGCTGCCTATATTGCTGGCCTTGCAGTTGGCTTCTGGAAAAATACTGATGAATTAACAAAGAATTGGAAAGAAAAGAAAACCTGGTATTCCAATATGACTGAAACCAGAAGAGACAACTTATATCATCAATGGCAAAAAGCAGTGAAGCGTTCACTTGATTGGGAGGAATAATTAAGGATCTAGCAAAGTATAACCAGCCATTTTCACACATCACAGAAAGTGACGTTGGTGTTCTTGTTGTTCATGGCATAACTTCAACAACATCTTCAATGAAATTTCTTGCTGAACAATTTGCAGATGCTGGTTTTAATGTAGAATTACCAGACCTTAGAGGACACGGCACAAAATGGCAGGACATGAAGAATGTAAAATATACAGATTGGATAAATGATCTGGAAGAAGCACTGGGAAAACTGCAAGAAAGATGTTCTAAATTATTTTTATGCGGGTTATCTCTTGGTGGAGGATTAGCATTATATATGGCTGGTAAATATTCCGACCTAAATGGCATTATCCTTATTAATCATGCCAGCAAATTCACACATCCAAAGTTCTGGTTTGTCCCGATCATAAAATTGTTAATCTCTTCTGTACCAGCAATTGCTTCTGATATTAAAGACCCAAACTCAAATGAAATTGCTTATGATAGAACTCCCACAAAGGGTGTTCATGAAATGATGAAAATGCTAAAATGTGTAAAAAAAAATGATGTCAACTATTTCACAACCATTTCTTATTTTTAAGTCAATTGAAGATCATGTAATTCCAAAAATTAGTGCTACCTATACTATGAAAAAACTTGGTTCAAAAGATAAAGAATTGATCTGGTTAGATAATTCTTACCATGTTGCTCCATTGGATTATGATAAAGAATTGATCGTAAAGAAAAGTATTGAATTTATTGAAAATCATCTTTAAAATGTGTTTTGTGTGTAAAAATAGTTTGACTATTATTACAGCATCTTAATTCCATATATGAGGTAATATATTGGTGTGGAGTAGATTATGTTAAGCAAGATCGATCCGACAAAGACGATTTCGTGGATGAATCTGGAAGAACATTTTCAGAAAATGAAAACAATTCAAATTAAAGACCTGCTTAAGAAAGACAAAAAACGGTTTGAAAAATTCTCACTTAATTTTGAAGATATCCTCATTGATTTTTCCAAAAATATTATCACTAATAAGACAATGGGCTTACTCCTTCGTTTAGCTAAAGAGGTCGATTTACGATCCGCTATCAATGATATGTTTTCAGGTGAGAAGATAAATGAAATAGAAGATCGCGCAGTTCTGCATACAGCCCTAAGAAACCACTCTAAGAAGCCTGTTCTTTTTGAGGGAAAAGATGTAATGCCTGAGGTGAGAAAAGTTCTTAAGCAGATGAATGAATTCTCTAACAAGATCATATCAGGATTGTGGAAGGGATATACTGGAAAATCGATAACTGATATTGTTAATATTGGAATTGGTGGATCTGATCTTGGCCCTTTAATGGTTACCGAAGCTCTCAAGCCCTATAATAAAGGAATTAATGTTCATTTTATATCTAATGTTGATGGTACGCATCTTGTAGAAACGCTTAAAAAAATGAATCAAGAAACCACTCTTTTCATGATAGCATCTAAAACATTTACAACTCAGGAAACAATGACTAATGCTCATTCTGCACGTGAATGGTTTCTAGCTCAAGCAAAAAATAAAATATACATAAAAAAGCATTTTATAGCAATTTCTACCAATGAAGATGCTGTAACAGAATTTGGTATCGATCCGGAAAATATGTTTGGTTTTTGGGAATGGGTTGGAGGAAGATATTCACTTTGGAGTGCTGTTGGGCTTTCTATCTCCTGTTCGATTGGATTTAAGAATTTCAAAGAACTCTTAAAAGGCGCCTATGCAATGGATAACCATTTCAAAGAAACCCCTTTTAAAGAAAACATCCCGGTTATCCTGGCGCTAATTGGTATCTGGTACAATAATTTCTTCGGTGCAGAAAGTGAAGCAATTTTACCTTACGATCAATATCTTCATAGGTTCCCGGCTTACTTCCAACAAGGGAATATGGAAAGTAGTGGAAAATTTGTAGATCGTTCCGGCAAAGGAGTGAACTATCAAACCGGTCCGATAATTTGGGGAGAACCAGGAACAAACGGACAACACGCTTTTTATCAACTGATCCATCAGGGAACTAAAATGATACCTTGCGATTTTTTAGCTTCGGCAACTTCCCATAATCCAATTAAAGATCATCATCAGAAATTGCTTTCAAATTTCTTCGCTCAAACCGAAGCATTGATGAACGGTAAAGCTAAAGAGGAAGTAATTTCCGAATTGAAAAAAATGGGAAAAACAGAAAAAGAAATAAAGAAAAATTTTCCTTATAAAGTTTTTAAAGGTAATAGACCCACAAATTCAATTCTATTTAAAAAACTAACTCCACGCACATTGGGAAGTCTTATTGCTATGTATGAACACAAGATCTTTACTCAAGGCATTATCTGGAATATTTTCAGTTTTGATCAATGGGGTGTGGAACTGGGAAAACAGCTTGCCGAGAAGATCTTGCCTGAACTAAATTCTTCAAAAAAAATTACTTCCCACGATGTTTCAACAAATAATTTAATTAACCGATATAGGAAAATGAGAGGTCCACTTTCTAAAATGGAGATCTTGAATTTAGCTCAGATAAATTTACCGGCTACTCCTGCAGTTTCAGATTGGGATCCAATGAATCTTACAGAATTACATTATCAAATCTTAAAAATTTGTTCGCTTCAGGAAATTTCTACTAAACATATTTCTGACAAATTAGGTCGAAGAGGAAAGTCTGGAAATTTTAAACGTGCTATATCTCTATTGAGAGCAAATAAGCTATTAGCCTATAAATTCCCTAATAAACCCGGGAGTTCATACCAAAAATACAAGATCACAAAATTAGGACTTAACACACTACAAATTCTTGTGGCAATCGAAGATAACATTTTGAAAAATATTCAGGTGGTAAAAGGTGATATTACAAAAATGAAAGTTGGTGCAATTGTGAATGCTGCAAATACCACGCTTTTGGGTGGTGGTGGAGTGGATGGTGCTATTCATGATGCAGCTGGAGAAGAGCTCTTACGTGAATGCAGAAAACTGGGGGGATGTGCAACCGGAAAAGCCAAGATCACAAAGGGTTATGATCTTCCTGCAAAACATATTATACATGCCGTTGGTCCTGTTTGGCATGGTGGAAAGAGCAAGGAGGATGATCTATTACTTAGCTGTTATAAGAATTCATTAGAACTTGCCAGACATAATGGAATTAAATCGATTGCCTTTTCTGCCATAAGTTGTGGCGTTTATAGATTCCCAATAGAAAGAGCTGCCAAAATTGCTTTTACAGTTGTTAAGAAATATATGAGAGAATATCCTGAGATCAAGAAAATAATCTTCGTTTGCTTCAATGATGAGATCTATCAAGCGTATGAGAAAATAATGAAAGATGAATTTAAATGACCGTAAAGTTAATAAAAACAAAAGACGGTTCATTCACTGCTTTTAGTGAAGTTGCGAATGAGCATTATCACACTGTTTCGGGTGCAATTGAGGAAGCATTTGAAAAACATGTAAATGCGCTTGGAATAGAAAATGAAATGCACATTCTCGATTTCTGTTTCGGGCTGGGATATAATTCTATAGCTGCGTGTAAATATCATTCCAATTTGCAAATAACGGCTCTAGAAAATGATATAAAAATTATTGAAGCAATGAAAGATATCAAAATCCCCGGAATATTATCAGTAGAATTTGATTTTTTTAGGAATCTATCAGAAAACATGGATGATACCGACAGTAACAATAATAGAATACAAATTTTGTTGGGAGACGCATTACAAACCATTGATGAGCTTCCCGATAGAGAATTTGATAGAGTTTTCTTCGATCCGTTCTCACCCAAAAAACAACCTGAAATGTGGAGTGAGGAAATCTTCTATAAAATATACAATAAAATGAAAGTTGATGGAAAACTAAGTACTTATAGTTGCGCAGTACAGGTAAGAAAAAATATGATCTCAGCTGGATTCAAAGTAATAGACGGTCCGGTGGTGGGACGCAGAAGCCCGGCAACGATTGCAATAAAAATATAAGGTGGGCAACTGCCCGTTACACATTTAAAAAATCGCTTGCAATAAATTGTGTTCTACAACTATAGGTAAATTAAGAAAATTTTAAGGAGATGATCATGCCGCAAACTTTTGAATACGTTAAATTAATTGGATTGTTAGCATTTTTTGGTGGCATCATTAAACTTATACTTGGTTTTCTTAGATATTCTTATGGAGCACATTTGTTATCGTCATTCATAATCCTTGGAATTGGAGTCATTATCTATTTTCTCGGATTAGTCTCTCAAAAACTAACCGAAGCAAAAGAGGAATAAATGTTAGAAAGAATTATAGATCCCGTTGATTTACCGGAAGAAAAAGATTTTGACCGTACCTTGCGCCCGAAATCATTGGATGAATTTGTCGGACAGGAAAAGATCAAAGAAATATTAGATATTTCCATACAAGCAGCCAAACTGCGTAAAGAACCGCTCGATCATATTCTGTTTTATGGTCCTCCGGGGCTTGGAAAGACCACGCTCGCCCATATTATCTCAAATGAACTTGATGTAGAAGTTAAAGTGAGCTCAGGTCCGGTTCTGGAAAAGGCTCCTGATCTGGCAGGGATATTAACAAATCTTCAAAGAAATGATGTGTTTTTCATTGATGAAATTCACCGGTTGAATCATGTAGTGGAAGAGTATATGTATCCTGCAATAGAAGATTTTGAGATGGAGATCATCATTGACAGCGGTCCTGCCGCGCGTTCGCTCTCCATTGACATCGAGCCATTTACCATGATCGGGGCAACTACAAGAGCAGGACTGTTAACCTCTCCACTGAGAGCTCGTTTTGGTTTAGTTCTGCGTTTGGATTATTATAATGTTAAAAACATTGAGCAAATTATTAAACGCTCAGCTGGTTTATTGAATATCCCCCTGGAAGAAGCTGGAACAAAAGAGATGGCTCGCCGCAGCCGTGGAACCCCGCGTGTAGCAAACCGTCTTCTCCGTCGTGTTCGCGATTACGCTCAAATAAAAGGTGATGGAATTATCACTAAAGACATTGCAATAAAAGCTCTTAAAATGTTAGATGTTGATTTTGCTGGACTGGACGATATGGATAAGCGTTTACTACGATTGTTAATTGAAAATTACAACGGTGGACCTGTAGGACTTAAAACATTAGCGGTTGCTTTGGGAGAAGATTCCGGAACTGTGGAAGAAATTTATGAACCTTATCTTATACAACAGGGATTTCTGGATAGAACGTCACAAGGACGAAAAGCAACAATGAAAACATATAAACATTTTAAGATAAAACCAACCCAGGAGCAGATGGATTTTTTCGAATAAATATTAATTATTGTGATTGTTCCAAAACTTGACGTAAAATAATAGATTAATTTTTTACAATTCGTGGGTGATTAGCTCAGTTGGTTAGAGTGCTACGTTGACATCGTAGAGGTCACAGGTTCGAATCCCGTATCACCCACCATTCTTCGCTCACTCGTAAAACTCGTGAGATTCAATCACTGCTAATTCCAAAAAAATCTTTACTATAAATATACACATCTAAGAGTGGTTTTCATAAAATTTTAGCTGGAGTGTTGTTATGGAAGAGCTTGGCAAAATAATTGTGATCGGTTCCGGAAACTGGGGAACAACACTGGCAATGGTATTTTCCCAAAAAAATAAAGTGTATTTATGGACGATTGATGAGCAGGAAGCGAATGAGATCAATAAAACTCGTGAAGTTAAATTCCTACCGGGAATCAAATTACCGGAAAATATAATTATTGAGAAGAAATTCTCACGAAAGATCGAGAAAAATGATATCGTTATCACTGCCATTCCTTCACGTTTTATAGATGCCCTTACAGATGAGTTTATCGAACATAAAACACACGAATTCATTATTGTGAATGCCTCTAAGGGAGTTGAACATAAAACACTAAAAACTGTTTGGGAAACCGTAATGGCTAAATTGCCAAAGGTGAAATTTGCAAATCTGGCTGGTCCTACAATTGCCCGTGAAATTGCTGAAGGACTTCCCGCCAAAGCAATCCTGGCAGCACGAGATGTTGCGCTTCTGTTCCAACTACAACATAAACTAGAAAACGATCTTTTGAAATTTGAATTCAGTAGAGATATCAAGGGAGTGGAACTTGCATCTGCCCTAAAAGGACTGATCGCAATAGCTGTGGGAATGGCTGACGGACTGGGCTTCAAAACAAATATTTTCGGTATCATCATGACTTACGGTGTTGACGAATTCGTTACGATCATGAAATTTCTGGGTGTATACCATAAAACTGCTTACAGTATTGCCGGAATTGGTGACCTGATCACTACCTGTATTTCCGAAAACAGTCGAAACAGAAAATTCGGAAAACTTCTTGGACAAGGTTATTCCACAGAAAAAGCATTAAAGGAAGTAGGGATGGTTGTAGAGGGCGTTTCCATGGCAAAAACAATTAATAAACTTGCAAAGTTCAACCTTTCTATTCCGCTCATCTCTTGTATTACACGTATCATCTTTGAGGATGTGAAAGATGTAAGAAAAGAATTTTTGAATACACTTAATTCTATTTCGGGTTAGAAATATTAATAAACAACTGAGTCAATTTACTAATATAAATCAATTTTTTATTTTGAAGGAGAGGACATGATAGCACAATATAACCAGGAAGTTAAATTATGATCATCAGGTATATTGCTGTTTTTCTTTATGCTGCAATGGTTATAACAATCGGGATCAAAGGGTCGAGGAAAACAAAATCATTTGATGATTTTACATTAGGTGGTGGAAAAGTTGGCCCATGGATGACAGCTTTTTCTTATGGAACTGCATATTTTTCTGCTGTGCTGTTTATTGGTTTTGCCGGTAAGATCGGCTGGGCTTTTGGCCTTTCCGGTTTATGGATAGCTGTAGGAAACACAATAATCGGTGTGTATGGAGTTTGGTATCTTTTGGGCGTCAAGGTAAAACAGGAAGCTCTTGATTATAATGTTCACACCATGCCGGAATTGTTGGAAGCACGCTATAAAAGTCCTTTTATGAAAATATTTACTTCGGCTGCGATCTTTATATTTTTCATTCCTTATACGGCAGCAGTGTTTATGGGACTCAGTTATCTTTTTGAGTTTACTTTTAATATGCCATATACTTATGTGCTTTTGTTTATGGGTGTTTTCACAGGAATTTACTTAGTTCTTGGTGGTTATAAGTCCATGGCTATGATCGATGTGATATTTGGAATGATCATGACGATTGGAGTAGTTATTCTTTTGGTCAGTACTATTCAAAAAGGTGGTGGATTACCAAATATTATTACTGCTTTAAAGGCGATAAGTCCTAAATTGATCGCTCCGGTGGGTCCTCCAGGAATTATTCCTTTGCTGTCACTTATTATGCTTACCAGTGTTGCACCTTTTGCCATGCCGCAGTTATTACAAAAATTTTATGCGATCAAAGATAAAAGATCTGTAAGAGTAGGAATGTTTGCATCAACAGCTTTTGCTTTACTTGTAACAGGAGTTGCTTATTTCACTGGTGCTCTCACCAGGATCTTCCTAAATCCAACATCTAACCCTTCCGCATTTGAAAACGGTAAACCTGTATTTGATGCCTTGATGCCGGAAATGCTGATCACGGTTATTCCATCTGCACTCACAGTTGTTATTCTGCTGCTTATTCTAGCGGCTTCTATGTCTACACTTGCATCACTGGTTCTTATTTCCAGCACATCCATAACCAAAGATATTTATAAAGGATTTATCAATAAAAATGCAAATGATAAACAACTAACATCGCTGGTGAGAATTGGAAGTGTGTTTTTTATACTGCTTTCTATGATACTGGCGTTCCTGAAACCGGCTGTGATCGTTACGATCCTCTCAATATCATGGGGAGCAATTGCCTCAGTATTCTTGGGGCCATTCATCTGGGGAATTTTCAATAAGAAAGTTACTCGTTTGGGAGCAATTGCAGGATCTGTGGGTGGATTAGGAATTTGCCTGATCCTGTTTGTTGTGTGGGGAGCAAGAATGGTACCGCAAGCTGGCAGTGTAGGCATGATCGCATCTTTGGTTTTAGTTCCGATATTTAGTTTATTTGGAAAAAAGAATTAGCAACGAACTAAACAAGAAAAAGAAAATATTGTAGTGGTGATTCACGAATCACCCTTTATTTTCAATCAAAATAGTTGACCTTATAAATGAATTTAATAATTTCTGATTTATATTATTATAACAAAGTTAATTAATGAACAGGAGAAAAAATGAAAAAATTTATATTCTTAATAATTGTGCTGTTATTGCTTACAAGTCTTTTTGGGATTAGTGAGTTTGCCTGTGTTTTTACTACAATTAATCCTTCAGCTGCTGATGTTGCCTTTGGACTTGGCTCCGGTGCTGCCAATATTTGGAATACAAGTCCTTTAAGTGTATGGAGTAATCCTGCTAAACTTGGCTATCACAAAAATTTCGCTTTCGGATATTCCAATGATCCCTATTTTGAAGAAATATTTTCTGATATATATCACCGTTCATCGTATATTAGTTATGGTTGGAACGGGATTGGAATTTTACTTCCCGCTCCAAGTGCAAGAAACCGGTGGGGAACATTTATGGACTATGGGGAGCAGACCATGTTGGATGAATATGGAAATATCATTGGGACTTTTGAATCCTATGATGCCTGTTCAAAATTTGCTGTGGGTATAAATACATTAGAGTTTATATCTAATTTTATTAATAACGAGGGGGTCAGTTCTCTACAGTATTACGGAGATATTTCTATTGGGTATAATTATGATAATATTATTAGTGATTTAGCACCTGAAGGTTCTGGTAGTAGTCCGCCAGGAATGATAGGAATAGGAAAAACACATTCATCAGGAATTGGATTTATCGGTCGAATTAGCCCTTATAATAAGATCAATGCTGCAGGTAAATTTTATAGATTAGATATAACAGCAGGGATATATTTTCTAAATCCTGAGAGAACAGAGATTACCTATATAAACGAATCACAAAGCGATAATATGCCATATGGTACAAGAACTGCCTTTTCCGGTAAGTTTTCAATTGATATTAGACTAATCCCAGCTCTTGATAATGAAAATTCAAGGAGCTTTATCAATAATCTATTTTCAGTATATTACAGTCAGGATAACGCTCAATATGGAGAAAAAGATGAATTTAATCCAAGCGTTTGGGGAAAAGGTATAGAGTTTACTTTTTTTGATATTGTTTACATTCGGAAAGGGCAGTATGTAGATCGATGGGGAGAAATGATCGGAGATACAGATGGTTTTGGTATTAATTTTAATTATAAAGATGTTATACAATTTCAATTTAACAATGTAACATTTCCAGGTGGTGGTTTACAGTATGAGCAGGAAAAGACTGATTATATGATTAAGATTGATTTTCTGAAAGCCTATGGAATATTCATGTAGGGTCAATTCCCCGAATTGACCGATAAATAATGTTAAAGCTTTCAAAATCTAAGGGTCAATACCCATTTTTGATCCAATATTCGGACGATTAAGGATAATCGTCCCTACAGGATCTTCTTAAATGATCTCATTACTGCTAAGTATCATCATGTCGGTTGCAATTGCAAACTTATTGCCATTTTTCAAGAAAGATAAAAGCATAAGTATTTTACTTATTTTTCTAGGAAATTATTTTCTCGCCACGATCTTTAGTTTTGTGGATAAGGGAAGTTCAATTACTGATGCAGGAAGTTTTGAAATAATTACCGGAACTATTACAGGAGTTCTTTTTTTTGCAACTTTCCTTATTTACCAGCACAATATTTCCAAGAACGGAGTTTCTTTGAGTGTTGGTGCAATGCGCTTTTCGGTAGTGATCCCAATAATAATGGCTCTAATTGTTTTTAGTGAACCTATTTTAATACTTAATATTAGTGGAATTATTTTAGTTTTATTAGCTTTTGCTTTCTTAACTGATACCAAATCATTTCATAGCATTCTTTGGCTTGGACTACTCTTCTTATTTACCGGTGTGATAGATACAATTATGAAGTTTTATGAACAATATGGTTTAGAGTCAACTAGACCTTTTATGATCTATATTTTCGGATCTGCATTGATCTTCAATTTTCTGGTTGTACTATATAAGAAAACACCATTTCATTTAAAATCGTTTTGTTTCGGAATGATACTAGGAATTCCAAACCGATTAACAACTAAATATTTTTTGGATGCATTGCAGGAAATTCCCGCAACCATGGTTTACCCCATGTTTGCAGCTTTTGTAGTAGTGTTGGGAATTTTCTCAGATATATTGATCTGGAAGACGAAGTTCAATTATAAACAGAAGATAGCTTTGTTGATCATGGTTGTGGGAATTGTACTGTTGTATATTAATACCGGATAATCGTCCCTACAAATTCAATTCTTCCTCATTCTCCAATACAAATTCAACTTCCACAATTACAAGCGGAAGATCATGTTCAATAAATTGTAATTTGGCAAAATCCTTTTCGGTTGTTAGCAAAAAATTTATTTTTTCAAGTTTCACATCAGCCGAAATTTGTTCGATAACTGCGTTGTTTTTGAAATCATAATGATCTGGAAAACGAAAATGCTTTTCGAAATGGAGTCCAGCTTTAATGACCGTATTTTCAAATGATGCCGGTAAACCGATCCCGGAGAGAAGAGCCAGTTTTCCTTCAGGCTTAATTTCTCTTCCATTGATATCGGAAAATCGTTTGATCCGGTATTCACCTTTTAATATTGGCTTATTGTATTTTTGTATTTGAGTTGGAATTTCTCCTTTCCCATTATATACAATGTAATCTGAATATTTAAGGGCAGAGAGTGGTTCTCGCAAAATTCCGGAAGGCAATACAAAACCATTTCCGATTCCACCGATGGCATTGAAAACGACAAAATCAAGATCGTGCATAACTTTCAGGTGCTGGAACGAATCATCTAAAATAATGTACTCCAGATCAGGATATTTTCTTTCCAGAATTTGAATTGATCTTTTTCGATCTCTGCCGGCAATCACAGGAATTCCTGCCAGTTTGGAAGCCAACAGAAAAGTTTCGTCTCCTGCATCTTTGGCAAAATCATAAACCTCATTCTCATCAGAGATCAATTTGTTATCGTTTTCAAATTTTCCTTTGTAGCCGCGATGTGAAACTGCAACTTTCTTGCCTTGCTTTTGCAGATATTTTGCCAGAAAAATAGTTACAGGAGTTTTGCCGCTGCCTCCACTCACGATATTACCCACACTAATTATTTTACAACGTGATCTATATCCTCCTAAATGCAGCACTCTACGCAGAATTAAAATCAATGAATATTTAATTGATAACGGCCAGAGTAGATACGAAAGCAGAGATTTTTTATAAAGATTTTTTTTGATTAGGTTTTGCATCTCAAAATTCTATACCTTTTCTGGCTTCAACTCCCAGCACAAAATAGTGTTTTATCTCTTTCATTTCGGTAACAAGCGAAGCCCGATGTAAAACTTCATTTTTTGCATATCTACCTGTCATGATGATCTCTGCATCAGTATCCATTTCCATCAGTTCTATCTGTTTTTTTACGGGTAGTAATTTCCATTTTACCGCCACATTGATCTCATCAATAACAATAACATCATATTTGTTAGAGGCAATAATTTCCTTGCATTTATCATAAGCTTTTTCCGCTTCTTCAAAATCTATTTTGGAAGGACTTTCCGGATTTACAAGCTGTGCTGTTCCAAATTGGAAAATATCTAACCCATCCTGCTTAGAAAGAAATTTAATTTCACCGTATTCAAAGTTCTTTTTCATGAACTGGATCAGGCATACTTTCTTTTCCTGACCCAGTGCACGAATTATCAATCCCAGCGAAGCAGTTGTTTTACCTTTTCCGTTTCCTGTGTAAACTTGTATCATATTTTTTTACTTCAAAAGAAGCATTTTCCTGGTTTGATCAAAATCCCCGGCTTCAAGTTTGTAAAAATAAATTCCTGAAGAAACAGGTTCCCCTGAATCGTTATTTCCATTCCAAATTATAGAATGATCTCCAGCCGGTAACACTTTGTTAACCAAAGTTTTTATCTTTTGTCCTTTGAAGTTATAAATTGAAATTTCTGTGTTTACTGCCGTCTCGGTAAGTGAAAAAGAAATTGACGTTTCAGGATTAAATGGGTTAGGAAAATTTGACAGATTATGCAAAACAATTAAGTCATTTTGAACTGAAATCATTGGTATACAAGTAACCGAATTAGAAGGTCCTGATTCACCAATTGGATCCTCATAAAGAGCCGTTATATAGAAGACACTTTCATCATTCGCATTGAGTGGTGCATTAATGATAGTTAATTCTAATACATTAGCATCAACTGTTTCATAAACTTCATCGTTAACATAAATGTTATAATTAATTAATGTTGCACCACAGGATTCAGGCTCGTCCCAAGTTAGATCATAGATATTATCTGGGAAAACATAATAGTGATCCACTTCTAAGTTTTGAGGTGGTTCGAATATAATAATTTCATCCGGTTCATATAAACCATTATGTTGAATATTAACTCCATCAATTACCATGTAGGCAAGATCTTCATTCCAGGCAGAATCAGTATCCCACAAATAGCATTCAACGACCCAGCTCATAATATCTGTGGCTGCTCCCATTATTTCCAGATCACCATCATTATCTACATCACCAAAAACCGGTGGGATCTGCATTGTTGTTGAATACCCGGAAGTTCCACAGACTATCGGCCAATCTTCACACTGAGTTCCATCATGATTATAGGCATTATATCCAAATCCAAAATTATTATCATCTATCATCAATTCTACATTATTATCTCCATCCAGATCTGCAATTCCAATTTGTGCATAGATCGCATTGGTTGGTCCCGCAGGAAATCCTGCTATGTCATTACCATCAGAATCCCAGGCAAAAATGTAATCTACTGGTGTACCCGATCCAATTTGATCACCAACCACAACATCTATCGAGCCATCTGCATCAATATCTCCGAGAGAAACAGTTCCAAATATCCAGTAATTTGTTGTTTGCGGCCAACCAGTCACAGAGGTGGCATCCTCATTAACTGCATAAACAGCTCCTGCATTGCCCGAGCAGCCTCCCCATATTATTTCTCTTAAGCCATCATCGTCAAGATCATATAAAATTGGTTGAGAATAAGAATAAGTAGTGCCGGGATTTTCAAGAGGAAACCCATCCAATAGAGTACCACTAAGGTCAAAAACATGGAGTTGATAATAGCTCAGTGCAATAATTTCCGGGATTCCATCACCGGTTATATCGCCTGCAGAAATTCCTGCTCCCGGAATGTAATCCAATTCTTGTGGAAAACCAGGATAAACGCTACCATCACCATCATAAACATAAACCCAGCCTTGCGGATGATTCCTTACATTCACGAGCATTTCCATATCTCCATCAAAATCGAGATCATATAAGCAAACGCTGTTTGTACCACCTCCGGCTTGAGTTACGGGGAAACCTGTACAAGGTGTTCCATCTAATTCAAAAGCATATAGTGCTCCCGAATTTGCAGTGGTATTATTGCGGCTAGTGCAAACAATTTCCATCTCGCCGTCACCGTCAATATCACCAGCGGCCGGACTGCTCCAGATATAAAAACTCAATTGCACCGGCCAACCATCAACTACACTTCCATCTAAATTCAGAGCTGTGATCTTTGTTCCGACACCAAATAATATTTCTAAATCCGGATCAGAATCCATATTTACATAAATTGCACCATTTTTACAATTTGAACCAGTATAACTAACAGGCCAACCGTCAGCTACTGATGGGAGTTCCCTTTCCCTATTAATACTGCTAATAAGCTGTAAATCCAGATCATTTATCAAGACCCTACCTTCCATATCCGGAATAACTGTTCTTTGAATATCCTCCGGTAATTTTGAGTAGTGAACAATCTCTGCAGAAAGTTTCATAGTGATTAATACCATAAATATAACAAACAAGTTTAAAAATTTCATTGCATCTCCCTCAATATTTCTTCTGTTTTCATTAATTGTATTTTCCAATATTCGTGTCAACAATCTTATTATGTTCAAATTACTTTTAGTATATTAATTTTACGTTTCCAAAATTCAATTGACACTGATGAACTTAATTAAATTCTCGAAAGAGAATAGATAGGAAATAATATGAAAAAGAAATTTGATTTTGGTCCATACTTATATATTTTACCTGCAGCAATAATCATTATTGTATTCCGCCTTATTCCTATCATTCTATCGTTCATCGTAAGTTTTTATGATTGGACGATTACGGGTCCGGGGAAATTCATCGGATTTGAAAATTATATAATGATGTTTCATGATGGTGAGTTCTGGCAATCTATGCTTAACACATTCTATTTAGTGATTTTCGTTGTTCCAATAAGTTTGGTACTTTCTCTTGTATTTGCAAATTTTTTAAACGGGATCGAGAAATTGAAGAGTCTTTTCCGTTCCATTTATTTTATTCCCACCGTAACTTCAATGGTTGCTATTTCAATTGTATGGAAGATCATATTTAATCAGCAAACAGGGCTGGCAAATTTTTTCTTAACCAAAATTGGATTTAATCCAATGGGCTGGCTGGCTGAGAGCCGCGGAATAACTGATCTTCTTTTGAGCAGTCTTGGAGTGAATTTCAGCGCATTTATTCAAAATCTTTCAGGTGGAATTGGAATGAGTTATAATACTTTATATTTACTGCTTGGAGGACCTTCTTTAGCATTATTCTGTATTATTATTGTAACTATCTGGAAGGGGCTTGGCTACAATACAATCATCTACTTAGCTGGACTCCAGAATATTCCAAAAGTATATTATGAAGCTGCTGATATTGATGGTGCAGGAAAAGTAAGGCAATTCTTCAAGATTACCTGGCACTTGATATCACCCACAACTTTTTACGTTCTTATGATGACAACTATTGTAACGTTCCAGGTGTTCTCGCAAATTTACTTGATGACAGGTCCACCAGTTGGAGGTCCGTTGGGAACGACCAAAGTGATAGTTTACTTCCTATTTGATAAAGGATTTGGTGAAGGCAATAACTTAAGCTATGCAAGTGCGATCGCTCTTGTTCTATTTGGAATTATCCTAACTCTTACTTTATTCCAAAAACGACTTGAAAAGAAAGTTCATTATTGATAGGTGAATAGATGAAAAGATCAATATCATATCTAATTCTAAGTATTTGTGGTTTGCTAATGGTAATTCCCTTTATCTGGATGTTAACAACATCAGTTAAATCTCAATTGGAAGTGAATAAGGGAAATGTTGGATTTTTGCCCATTGAACATTATTCCACCTATGAAGAAGATGGAACAATTTATCGGATCACTCCAGTTAAAGTGGATGGTGACAGTACATATATTCATATCTTCGATGAAAACATGAATCGAATTCGTTCTTATGAAAAAGTTCCTAACTCAAGTATTATAGAAAAGAAAGAAACTAAACTGCATTTTGAAAATTATAAAGAGGCATTTACAAAGGTTCCTTTTAGGCGATATTTTATCAATACTCTTTTTGTATCATTTTCTGTTGTATTTGGCGTGCTGATAACGGGCTCATTAGCCGCTTATGCATTTGCCACAATGAGGTTTAAGGGTAGAGATTTTATTTTCTATCTTTTCATAAGTATGATGATGGTTCCTCAACCGGTATACCTGATACCATCATATGTACTTTTAAATCATCTCGGCTGGATAGACACATATAATGCACTTATCATACCATGGATAGCCAATATCTTTACGATCTTTCTATTGCGGCAACAATTTAAAACCATCCCAGATGAACTTTTTGATGCTGCCAGAATTGATGGTTGCGGACGCTTCCGCACTTTGTGGACTTTGGTTCTTCCACTTTCTAGATCTGTGATCGTAACCACAGCAATTTTTGGTTTTATTGGAAGTTGGAATAGTTTTATGTGGCCGCTTGTAATGACGGATAGCCCTGCTATCAGGGTACTTCAGGTGGGTCTCAGTTATTTCTCACAAGAAGCTTCTGCTCAAACATCACTCTTGATGGCAGCTTCTACCTTTAGTATTCTACCGCTTGTAATCTTATTCCTTTTTGCTCAGAAACAAATTATCGCAAGTTTTGCTTCGAGTGGATTAAAGGGTTGATGAATAATATTAATTAAGATGCTTTGCATCAAAACAAAGGGAGGTAAAAATGAAATTTATTAGTAAAAGTTTAGTGACTTTAGGCACTATTTTGATACTGTTTGGTTTGATTACTTTTCTGAAAGGAAGTGCCTTTTTAGGAGTCGGTTATGCTGTGAACTATTTTCATGCAGCGACCAGTTTTCTACTTCTAGCTTTATGCTCAAAATACATCTGTGAGTGTAAGAAAAAAGAGTAATTTTCTGTAATTGAAATTACGTAAAGAAAGCCTTCCTTTGTTATGGGAAGGCTTTCTTTTTACACGAAAAAAGCAGCTACGATTATGTAACCAATTATCCGGAAAGAATATACAATAATTGAAAATTTCAGGAAATTTATACGGAAGATACCTGCAGCTATTGTGATAGGATCACCAACAAATGGCGCCCAGGCAATGAATAAACTGTAAATTCCATACTTCCGTACATATCGGATCGCCTTTCTGCCATTCTTGGTTTTTCTAAGTCTGGGTATGAGTGGTCTCCCGATAAGTCTTCCGATCCAGTAATTTGCAGCACAACCCAAACTGTTGCCAATTGAGCAAGCCACAAGTGCCGGAATAGGCTGAGCGCCTGCAGCCAAAGCAGCTAACAGAATTGCAGAGGAACTGGCTGGAACAATAGTGGCAGCAATAAATGATGTGAAAAAGAGTGCTAGCACACCGTAACTGTTTATAAAATCCAGAAGCCAGGGAGAGAGATCCATAATTTATCTGAAATGGCCGTATTCATCTGTTTCCCAATTAAATGGGTTATTCTGAATATATTGCTTTGTGTTATTCAAATCTTCTTCACATCTAATTATATGATCATAATAACTTCGTTGCCAATTATGAGAACCTTTAGAATTGTGAATTTTATTTATTAATTTTGATGTGTTCATTTTGAATCTTCCAATAATTTTGGATAATAACATTGTTCTTCTTTCATTTCGTAGGGGTAATTCACGAATTACCCCATTATTACGTCGTGCATTTATATTTTCTTCGGGCGATTCGTGAATCGCCCCTACGATCCTAATTATGCCATGGATATGATTTGGCATGATCACAAAATCATCCAATTTTACATTATTATTATTTTCTGTGATTTGATACCAACAATCTTGAATAATTTTTCCAATATTATTTAAATGCATTAATCCATTTTCTATGTCGCCAAATATATTTTCTTTTTTATAAGAACAAATTGTAATAAAATATGCCCCTGAATTAGAATAATTATAACCTTCAAAACGTAGGGTATTTTTTCTTCTTTTCATCAAACAACAATCTGATCTTTTATCTCATGTTCAATTGCTTTCAATTCTATTATTTCTAGATCAAATTCTAAAAGCATTTCACGCAAATTTTCCAGAACCGGATTTTCTGTATAATAATGCCCTGCATCAATTAGCGGGATACGACTATCCAGAACTGTATGATAAGTAAAATCAGCAGAGACAAAAACATCGGCCCGACCATATACTTTATTAAGTAGTGATGTTCCACTGCCACCACAAACTGCAATTTTCTTAACTTTTGTTTGTGCAGGTTTCCCGGCTTTCCATAATTTTACAAATGGGGCTTGCAGATTTTTCTTAACCATTCTTGCAAAATCTTCCAGAGGCACATTCTGCTTCAATTCGCCCAGAATTCCAAGTCCAAAATTTTCATTGGGTTTAGATTGAAGATTTACCGAATAGGCCGGAGTTTCATAAGGATGAGCTTTCTTCATTGCTTCTATGACTTTAGTTAACTTAAAAGAATCGACAAAGAATTCCAGTTTGCGCTCAACTATTTTTTCCAGTTTATCTTTGGTGCCCAAAACAGGATTGCTTCCTTCTACCGGCATGAATTGTCCGCTCACCTCATAATCGTTCATACAATTGCTATAATTTCCAATAACTCCAGCTCCTGTAGAGAAGACGGCATTAGCTACTTTCACCATGCTATCTGAAGGCACATAAACTGCAACTTGATAAACAGAAGCTCCCGATTCTGAAGTGAGAAACTCAACATTTTGCAGATCTAGTTTTTCTGCTAAGGCAAAATTTACTCCCTTTTTGATAACATCCAGATTCGTATGAGCACAGAATACAGATATGTCATTTTTTATTAATTTAATATAGTTTGGATTTGTGATCTTACTTATTGGCTTATAAATAAATGGGTGATGAGATATTATGAGGTCAACATTTTCTTTTATTGCTTTATTGATAGCATTCTCTGTTACATCCAAAGTAAGCAGGATCTTTTTAACTTCTTGGTTTCCATCACCAAGCTGGAATCCAACATTGTCCCATTCGTAAGCAAGAGCAGGATTGGCTATGCTATTTAAATGTGCAACAATATCAGAAACTGTTATCATATTATCTTTCATTCCTAATTCCTCATTACTGATTCCTAATTTTACTTAACATCCCATGGGTAAACTATCCAATTATCCCCGGCATTTTCTCCTACAAAATCCGGTTTAAATTTACTTTTATCTTTTAAGTGAATAACTGCCGTATGCAGATTTTTGGGAGAAAGTGCTTCAATATATTCTTTTGCTTTCACAAAGGTTCCACCCGAATCTGCAACTTCGTCTACCAGTAACACATTTTTATTCTGAAACCCAATATTCACAGGAAGATCCTGCACTATTGTAGGGTCATCCAATAAGTTATCTTCGCTGTCATAATTTATAATTCCTATAGAATAAAGTGGTTTAGGGAATCTTCCTTCATGCGGAAGAAATGTTCTTAAAATTCTTGCCGGTATCCAGCCGCCAGTAGCAATTCCAATAACAATATCAATTTGAATTCCGCTATTAGTGATTTCATCAGCTATCTTTTTTACTAGTATATGCAACTGGTCATAAGAATATCGAATCTTTTTAACTTCTGCCATATTTATCCCCCTAGTTTTTCTTTTACTTCCCAATATGTAAAACCTTTACGCGTCAAGTAGTTTAATATTTTCTCATTACGCTCATTTTTAATAAGGTTAGAAAATCTTCTTTTTGCCTTCTTAAGATTTTCTTCAAGTATTTCATTTGCAGTTTGGGAATTGAATTTCTTTTGTAGTATTTTAGAAATAATATTTTCATTAATCTTTTTTGCATAGAGTTTGTTCTTTATTTCTACTTTACTTTTAAAATTTCTTATAAGATCATCTGTTAGCATTTCTGCAAATCTGATATCATTAATAAAATTGAGGGAAGTTGCTTTATCAAGTAACTTGGGTTGAAGTTCTTCTTTTAGAAATATCTTTTTAGAAAGGAATTCTTCGCATTCACCATAAGATCGTTCACGGTAAGCAAGATAATCCAGTAATTTATTCCAAGATAGTTTTTTTATTTTCTCAAGAAGTTTTGCAGTTTCTTCATCGCTAAGCTCAAAACATTCAGGTTTGCCCTTACAATAAAATTGGAGGATCCTATCTGGTAAGATCCCCCAACATTCGTCATTAGCTAAAACTATCGAAGTAGTTTTAGTCCTTTTTATCGTCTTTAACTTCATCTTCTGATGATTCGATAAGTCCTAAAGCTTCTTTTACTTTTATTTCAATCTCATTCAATATATCTTCATTTTCAAGTAGGAATTCTTTTACTTTTTCAGATCCTTGTCCGATCTTTGTTTCACCATAAGCAAACCAGGATCCGCTTCTGTTCACAATATCGTGCTCTACAGCTATTTCTACTAAAAGATCAAAATGTGAAATCCCTTTTCCGAACACAATTGGAAACTCTACTTTTTTAAACGGTGGTGCAAATTTGTTTTTCACTATCTTCACACGCGTTTTATTTCCTACGATTTCTGCACCTTGTCCAATTTGCTTGATAGATCCCACTCTTCGAACTTCCATTCTTAAGGAAGAATAAAATTTAAGTGCAACTCCACCGGTTGTAGTTTCCGGATTTACATATGCCGGAACACCGATTTTCATTCGCGTTTGATTAATAAAGATCACTGAAGTATTGGATTTACTGATGATACCGGTAAGCTTGCGAAGTGCTTGCGACATTAAACGCGCTTGCAAACCAACATGTGTATCACCCATATTACCTTCGATCTCAGCTCGCGGAACGAGTGCTGCGACAGAATCGATAACAATAAGATCTATAGCATTACTGCGTACGAGTGTTTCTACGATCTCCAATGCCTGCTCTCCACCATCAGGTTGTGAAAGAAGAAGATTTTCCGTATCAACTCCTATGTTCCCGGCATAAACAGGATCAAGTGCGTGTTCCACATCAATAAAAGCAACTACTCCATCCTGTTTCTGAGCTTCTGCTACACAATGCAAGGCAAGCGTGGTTTTACCGGAGGCTTCCGGACCATAGATCTCGGTGATCCGTCCTTTGGGGATTCCACCAATACCCAAAGCTGCATCTAAATTAATTGCTCCTGTGGAAATAACTCCAACGGAAGTCTTTGGTTTGTCTCCCATTCTCATGATAGTACCAATACCAAATTGTTTATCCAGTTGATTAAGTGCAGTTTTTAAAGCAGAATGTTTATCTTTTGTAGCCATAATTAACTCCTTGTTTAAAATTTAATATTCATTAACTCAATATAACGTGGACCCTGAGGTCTCAGCAAACTCTTATATAGTACGGCTTTTGAGACTTCAAAGCTATTTATCTTTAACTCTGTAGTTAATATTTGTTCTACCGTATTTTCTGGCAACCTTTTTTTTATTCTACCCAAAGTAATATGAAAACGCAGATGTCTGGAATCAATTCTATATCCCATTTTTCTTAATTCATTTTTAAGTCTTTTTGATGTTTTTTGAATTAAGTGATCATTATTTTCCAAGCCGATCCAGATTATCTTCGGATCTCTACCGGGTAGAATTTCCAATTTTGGGTTTGTAAATAAGAGCTTGGAAAGGAATGAAAAACTAGTTTCCAAGAAGTCTGCAATTTCAGAAAGATCTTCTTCTTTTGTATCTCCAATAAATTGGAAAGTAATATGAAGATTTTCTCTCGGAACCCAATTGACTCCGTAAGGACAAAGAGAACGAAAGTTGTTAATTACTCCAGACACATCTTCTTTTATAGTTTCAGGAAGATCGAGAGCAACAAAAGTTCTCATTATCTTTTATAGCCAATATCAATCAAAAAATTCTTACGCTGTGTAATATCGCTGTCTAATTCAATTCCTTTAGGTGACGAACCATCTATAACCCCAAGAACTCCTCTTCCCTGTTCTGTTTCTGCTAAGATAACCTGCACAGGATTTGCTGTTGCACAAAAAATATTTACTACTTCTCTGCATGTTTTAACCGCAGGAAGTACATTGAGAGGAAATGTATCTTTTAAAACTATAAGGAATGTGTGTCCCGCTCCAATTCTGCGTAAGTTATCTGTTGCAATACGCATCAGATCATCATCAGTTCCCTCTTTACGAACAAGACATGGCCCGGATGCTTCATTAAAAGCAAGCCCAAATTTAATTCCGGGAACACTGTTGACCATTGCCTCAAACAGATCTTCAACTGTTTTAATGAAATGTGACATTCCAAAGATTATATTACAATCTTCGGGGACGTTGATTTTTTCTAATACAAGTTCCATTTTTTATCTCCATGGTTTGAATTGGTTGCAATATGAATATCGTATAATTTGCAGTAAAGAATTTTTTGAAATTTTGGACAAAAAAAAAGACCGATACCGGTCTTTTCCTTTATTTAATGGTTTTAAATAACCTTTTTTACTTTGTTACCCTTCAAACAAGAAGAACATACTTTAACGGACTTAACCTTTCCGTCAATCTCCGCTTTCATTTTATGGAGATTAGGATAAAATTTCCTCTTCGTCGCGTTCATAGCGTGACTTCTATGATTACCAACTTGTGCTCCCTTTCCACAGATATCACAAACTTTTGACATAATAACACCTTCCTAATCCTTTATTTTTCATTAGATTGAACTAAAAAAAAATCAATGCATTATCTGGCAAGAAATTATTATTTTTTTTCCACATATTTGGTTAATTTGAAGTATTATTAATTTTTCATTGTCATATATTTTAAGAAAAGTAATTTATGGAATTAATTATGAAAAATAATAAATTTGAAGTGCTCTTAAGAAATGAGAGTAAGAGGTTATATAATTATCTGTTGAAGATCCTCCGCAACAAAGAGGATGCAGAGGATATACTTCAGGAAACATTTATTGCATTTCATAAAAAAATGAGCTCTGTTAAAGAATCTTCCTATAAAAGCTACTTATTCAGAACAGCTTATCACAAAGCACTTAATTTAATTAAAAAGAGAAATGCAACAAATAAATTGGTTACAAATTTTCCGGAAATGGAACATTTTGAAGATGGGTCAACGAAGAATAATGAGCAGCAAAATGAACTTGTAAAAGATGCGCTTTCTAAACTTAGGCCGGAAGAAGCATTATTAATTGAATTACAGTTTTATCAAAAAATGAACTATAAACAAATTGCCGAAGTGCTGGAAACAACACAATCGGCAGTTGATTCTAAACTGGTTCGTGCAAAGAAAAAATTAATAAAAATAATAATCAAACAAAAGAAAATGCAGGAAAAATGACAAAGTATTGTCTAAGGGAACAGAGGTGAGGAAAAATGAAGCAAAAAAATGAATGTAGCTTTGAGAAAAAATTGAATGCCTATGTTGCAGGTGAACTTAGTGAGAAAGAACACTACAAAGTTCGCCAGCATATTAGCAGCTGTCACCTCTGTCAGAACGAGATCAGAAACTTACAACAAGTTGATACTTTCCTTTTTCAATATACTGAAGAAGAAGTTCCTGCAGGAGTCAACGAGAAAATATTAAATTCTGCTGTCATTAACCGCACAAATCGCTTCATGAAAAACGTAGTCAGTTTTTCCATAGCAGCATCGGTCTTGATATCTTTTATAGCCGGCATTATGCTAAGTAGCGGACTTTATGCGGAAACTACAGATTCTAATATTACTATTGGTGAAGATTCTTTATACAGTTATTTTGAAGGAGATTATGATGTCTAAAAAAACAATACTAATTTTACTTATCATCTCGTTAGCATTCAATTTTGCTTTCTTAGGAACATTTCTATACCATCGTGTAAATTTCCGTCCCGGTCTGCGAGGTCCAATCCATGGGAGACCAAAATTGCCAATACACTGCCGTGAAGATTTCCGTGAATTTAGAAAAGAGATGGGTGAAAAACATCGTGAATATTTCAAAGCAAGAAGACAATTCATCCTTTCTCTGATCGAAGAGGATCCTAATGAAGAGCAAATATTAGAAAGATTGAAAAATGCAATTGATAAACAAACTATCATGGAAAAAGAGATAGGTCTTTCTTTTATTAAACTTAGGAAAGAGATGACTGCTGAGGAAGCTAGAATGTTTTTTCGTCATGACCTTAAGCTTAAAGAAAATCTACTAGAATCTGGTCGAGGAAGGAAAAAATGAAGAAATCAATCTTTGCATTACTCATAGCAATTGTCCTTTTTGGTGGTTGTGCAAGAAGAACAGTGTACTTAAGAGTTGCACCACCAAACAAAAAGACGGAAATTAGAACTGAAAGTCCCGGAGTAAAATACATCTGGGTAGAAGGTCGCTGGCAATGGAATCGAAAAACAGGCAAACACAAATGGATTCCTGGACGTTGGATCAAGAAAAAAGAAGGAAAGATCTGGATCGCTGGAAGCTGGGAACGAACACGACGCGGATGGATATGGGTAGAAAGCTACTGGAAATAATTAGGTTTTTATATAAACCTGACAAAATTAAAGGAGAATAATCATGAAAAAATTAGTATTTGTAGTAATCGGAATAATAGCTGTTATCGGTTTGTTATCAGCTTTTGATGGAGACGGAAGAAGATTTGACGATTGTGATCAACATCAGATGAAGGGTAAAATGCTCAAAGATGGAGATCATCATAATAAGATGCAGGGAATGCACAAAGATGGATATCAAATGATGTGTGAAGAATTAGATCTTACAGATGAGCAGAAAGAACAAATGGAAGATCTTCGCATTAAAAACAAGAAAGAAATGATAACTGCCAAGGCGAACTTGGAATTATTAGTGATAGATAAAAGAAGTGCAATGAAAGATAAAGATTTCAAACAGGCAAAAGTGGTTACTAAAGAGATCTTTAAAAAGAAACAGGATATAGCAATAAGCAAAATTGAACAACACGAACAAAGATGGAACATCTTAACACCAGAGCAAAAAGAGAAAGCAGAAGAAATGAAGGGAGAGCATCGCTTTCCAAAACATAAAATGCTTAAAAGAAAATAATCAGAGTTAAATGAAAAAGCCATCCGGCAACTGCCGGATGGCTTTTTTTTATTTCTTAGTGAGTAATTGCTTTATTTCTAGCAATTCATCTTTTATTTGTTTCTTTGCTTCCTTTTTATCTACAGAAAAATCTAAACTGATCTGCTCTTTATTTACCATATCCACTTTCAACTTTTTTTTGGCACCTTCTATAGTGAATCCCTGAGTATGAAGCATGTATTTGATTTTCTTTAAAATATCAATATCGTCGGGACTGTACCGCCGGTTACGTCCAAATTTCTTTTTAGGATGAACTTGTGGGAACTCAGTTTCCCAATAGCGCAGAACATGCGCTTTTAGATCAAGCAGATTAGCTACTTCTCCGATCGTATAATAATATTTTTTCATATTTTACTTTTTTTTTGACTTCCTCTTTCTGCTTAATAGGCAATTGATCACAGAATACACAAGAAGCATTCCTGCGCCAACTACAAAGACAAAGGGAAACCAGAAGAAATATTTTGTAAAGTAAGAATTATTTTCATAGATATAAAGATTGTTATTTATCGTAACTTTTTCAAAAAGTTCGGTTTGCTTTAGGAATTCTCCGGTGGGAGAGACAATAACAGAATATCCGGTATTTGCCGCACGATATATCTGCTTACGGGTTTCAATAGCTCTAAATTTGGTCATTACAACATGTTGATATGTTCCTGCAGAGCGATAAAACCAGGCATCATTAGTAATATTAACAATGAAATCAATATCATTTTTTGTCATCTTTGTAGTAACCTGAGGAAATGCTATTTCAAAACAGATCAGTGGAGAAAAGTTATAACCATTCACTGTGTAATATTCCAGTTTTTCACCATACTCCCAGTTAGCCTGGCCCAAATGAACATTCCACAAAAAAGGAAAAACATTCAAGAAAGGAATTCGTTCCCCAAAAGGAACTAGAATGTTTTTGTAATATGGAACTCGAATTTTTCTGTTTTTTCCAATTAGGGTTGCTGAATTATAGAATTTGAATCTACCGGGATGATCTTCGCCTATATATTTATAGTGTGGAAATCCGGTAAAAATGTCGATATTCAAATCTTCAGAAAGATCTAAGATCCATTTTCTATACTCCGCTTGCCTTAATAGATATACAGGCGTGGATGACTCCGGCCAAATGATTAGATCGGTTTCTTCTTTTGCAGCTTCATGGCTGAATTTTTCATACAACATGAATGTTGAATCTCTATATAATTCTTCCCATTTATCTTCCTGGGGGATACTCACCTGAACAACTGAAGCATTAAAGTTGGTTTTTGTTAGATTTATTGTTTTGAGTCGGATAATTCCATATCCGGACCACAAAATAATTATTATTGAGATTACGATTAAATTTCGTTTGAAATTGCTTTTTAATCCAAAAAGAAGAATGTTCACAAGTAATATCAACAATGAAAGAAGCGACATTCCACCAAGCTCAACAGGTTGAATGAACGGCAAATAATCTGCTAATGAATATCCTAAATTGAACCACGGGAAACTGAATTCGCCATAATTTTGTAAGTACTCAAAGCTTATCCAGATCACGATGAATCCAAGATAACCAAATTTTGGATTTTGCTTTTTTATGAAATAAAATAGCTGGAACACTATATAGAAATAAATTGCAAATAAGATGAATATCCCAAGATAGCCGGGAAATGTAACTAAAGATATCCAATGCAGACTTACAAGGGTATAAGCAGAGCCAAAAGAAGCTGCTGCAAAAAATATCTCTTTCTTTTTACGTTGTTCACGGAAAAAATAGAACAATGGAATGAAGGCAAAAAATACGAGAAATCCAAGATGAATGGGAAGTCTGCTTAATCCGAGTATCGCACCTGCTAAAACCGGATATAGATAAGTTTTGAGTTTTGTTTTAGTTTTTATTGAAACCAATTTATTTCCCTTTTGGCTCTAAATATGTAAGTTTTCCAATCCATATTTCGTTATCAGAAAGCAAGATCACATTATCTTCAATTGAAAAATCGTTCCATTTATTTGCAGAGAGCGCAAATTTATTATCACTCTTGGGATGATAGATAAAATAGTCTTTCAGGGTGAATTGTTGTTGTTTTTCAATTTGAATATTACCATCAATTTCGTTTTGAAATCGTCCTAATATTCCAAAGATCATTGTAGTATTTTTTTGTTCTTCATAAACTGTGATCTCATTTTTTCCCAAATTTATTTTACAGGGGTCACTAAACTGGAATTTACCAAAAGTGTACCAATCAGATTCATCAAAAGTACGTGTTATGATTATTTCTTTGGAGGCATTATCATATATGTAATAAGTTTCATCCATAGCAATCTCAAAAAGAGTTGGTTCAACAAAATCGTTCAAATTAATTTCTGTAATTAGCTTACCATCAATATCGAACTTCATGATCTTTTTTTGGAAGCTGTCGAGCGCCAGCAGGTTACCGTCAGGTGAAAGAGTGATATCTGCTAACTTATTAAAACTTGTAGTAGTAAACCCAAGTCCGCCGATTGTATTGATCTTCTTTCCATTCCTATAAATATGAATTATATTTGAATCATCTTCTAACACAAAAGCAGTTTTACTTATAGAAGAATAAAGGCATTTCTTGGGAATAAAATCGGTTTGTATCTTTTGGATGATAATGATATTTTCTGGAGTTCTATAAGATTGCATCTCGATAGTTGAACAGGCAACTAAAAACAGAATAAGCAAGAGAAAAAGCCTAAAACTATTTTTTAATATCATTATCAATAATCCCATTTATTTTGATCAGCAACTCTGAGATCTTTCAATTTCCCCTGAATAGTTGTTCTTCCCTGCCATGTATTGAACTCCAAGGAATATGCTATGTCAACAATTGATCCTTTTTTAAGGAATGGAAGGTAATCTCCCAGATTAAACCCGATAAGATCAAGCTCACAGCCATCCTTCATAACTTTTAATTTAAGATGATTCTTTCCTACATTATAGGGAAATCCAACGACCATAACCTGCTCGGTGAAAAAGGTGGGACGCATATTCCCGGGACCAAAAGGAGCAAATTTTTCTAACCACTCAAGCAGATTATCGTTGATCTCGAATAATTCTAATTTTGTATCAATATTTAGGGGTGGAATAAACTGATCTTCTGTTGTATGTTCCACCATATATTTTTTTAGTTTATTCTCCAATAGATCTACATATTCCACAAGGATCTGCAGACCGGCTGCGTATTTATGCCCACCGAAAGTTTCTAAATATCCTTCTACAGAAACAAGTGCATCAAAAAGATTAAATCCCGCAATACTTCTACCGGAGCCACTTCCTACTCCTTCCTTGAATGTTATCATTATTGATGGCCGATAATATTTTTCTACTAGTTTAGAAGCCACTATCCCAATAACTCCGGGGTGCCAGTCATCAGAGGAGACAACGATAATTGGAGTTTCATCCAAATTTTTATATTTCTTTTCGATTATATCACACGCTTCCTGGAATGTACGTTGATCTATTTGCTGTCTCAAAGAGTTTTCCCGCTCGATGATCTGAGCCAGTTCATCACTTTCTTTTTCATCTACAGAAACCATGAGTTCAACGGCTCGCATTGCACTTCCCATTCTACCTGCAGCATTGATCCGCGGAGCAATTCCAAATACAATATCAGCAGAATTAAGTTCTTTTTGGGAAAGACCGGCAAGCTTAATTAGTGCATTTAATCCAATATTATATTTCTTTATCAGCCTATCTAAACCAAGACTGGCAATTATTCTATTTTCACCTGTAAGAGGAACAATATCGGCAATAGTTCCAAGTGCCACAAGATCTAAATATTTATCCACAAGTTCGTCTGTGTTTTTCTCTAATTGGTTATAGACCGCAACTAGAAGTTTATAAGCAACTCCAACACCTGCCAGCATTTTATATGGGTAATCACAATCGATCCTTTTGGGATTTATTATCGCATATGCTTTGGGTAATTCCTCTTTTGGATTATGGTGATCTGTAACGATAATATCCATTCCCAGATCATTTATTTGTTCAACTTCTTCAATCGCATTAATCCCGCAATCTACGCTGATTATTAATTCTGTTCCATTTTCTTTGAGTATGTCTACACCACTCAACGATAACCCGTATCCGTCGATCATTCTATGCGGAATATAATAATCTATAATCGCACCGATCTTTTTTAATCCAAGAAATAGAAGTGCCGAAGAAGTTGTACCGTCAACATCATAATCACCATAAATGGTGATCAGTTCTTTTTTATCAATTGCAGATATAATTCGCTCAGTAGCTTTTTTCATATCTTTAAAGATGAATGGATCGTGCATATCAATTAAATCTGGCTGGAAAAATTCATTAATCTCATTTATATTGATCAGACCTTTTCTTATCAACATCTCTGCGATCATTTCGGGGCATTTAATATTATCGACTATATGCTCTTTTTGCTTCTGTAATTCATCTTGCAGTGGTTCAGATATTTTCCATTTTTTTTGCATTTATCATCCCTTTAATATAAAAAATAAGCGTCAAAGAAGATATTAAGCCGAATTCTGTAAACTGCCTAAAAAGCAATCTAGTGTCTATTTCTCTAAACCGGATATTGCTATACCCAACCGGGTTCATTACTGACCGGTTTTAGCTGCCCACCCGAGAACTTAACAAGCCGGGCCGGCTCTCATTCTCCTATTTGGCATTGCACCGGATAAGGCTTTCCTAGCTTCCCGATTCACACCGGGAACTGGTAGTCTCTTACACCACCATTTCACCTTTTCCAAACATCAAAATGATATCTGGTAGTTTATTTCTGTGGAGCTAGCTTTCTGTTACCAGAACTTCCCGTTAAGAAGTATCCTGCCCTTTGGTGTTCGGACTTTCCTCTCCATGTTTCCACGAAGCAGACACTTTATCTTCTTTGACTACACTAAATATATTATAAATGAGCTACAAGAATTCTTCCGCAACTCTCGCAATAAATTACAGATTCACCTTCTTTTATGTCAATAGCAACTTGTGGTCGGATAGTATAACCGCAGCCACTGCAGGCATTATTGTCATTAAATGCAACTGCTTTACGATTTTTATTTTTTATTAAAGCTGCATATCTGCGTATCAGATCTCTTGGAAGCTCTATTGCTAAAACATTTCTCTTACTTTTTAGATCTTCAATATCCTTTTGTACTTTTTGAATTTCTTTTTCAAGTTTTTCTTCGTTAGCTTTAAGTTCATCCGATGCTTTTTTTTGTGCTTTTTTCTCTTCTTCCAAGCGCTCTTTAAGTTCAGATTCAACTTCCATTAACCCGATCAATTCATCATCAATTTCAGAGTTTAACTTTTCCAAGTGGTTTATCTCACTGTTAAGTGCTTTATATTCTTTGTTAGTTTCGATAGTAAGAAGTTGATTTTTATACTTATCACTTTTTGTGTTATTGTCAGCTATATCGAGTTCTTTTAATTTTTGATCTCTCAAGTTTTCATCAAGTTCTATTTTTGTAGCTGCTGCAGCTTCATCCGCATCTTTTAGAGATTGTTTTAAACTATTCAATTGCTGGGGCAATTCTTTTGTTAGAATATTCTTCTCCCCAATGACAGTATCGAATTTTTGCATTTGAATTAATATCTCTAATTGCTTTTTCATTTACACCCCTTAAATCTTTTAAAAAACAAAAAAAGCATTTACCAGCTGGTAAATGCTTTTATCATTTATACTAAAAATCTTTTTTATCTATTATCTTAATCCACAGATACTTCACTTTTCTCATACCCACTAATTATTTTTGTTAACAAAAGATATTTGATGCTATAATCTGTCAACTTCATTTATCTCTATACCTGTATCATTTACTGATAATTCAATATTAGTCTTTTCTTCAGAAATCTCCAGAATATCTTTCAATATCCTTATATTTGAATTTGGATAAGCTCTTTCTTTAATTTTGATCTTGAATGAATCATTCGAATGTGACTTTTCTATTTCTTTTTCAAATTCCAATTGCAATTCCTGCAATTTTGCTACAAGAGAGGAAATTAAGGTTTCATCAATTTCCGAATCATTTCTTGCTTGAGTAAGTTTTTTGCCCGTAATTCGTATCTGCTCTTTTAAAAAAGGAGCAATTGCAATTTCTATTTCTGTAAGAACACCAAGTGGACTTCCAACAGAAAAAACATCCAAGCTTTTTCCACTTTGAATTACTCCACCGGAGATTGAACTGTTCTCTTCGGCCTTTATTGTCTCATTAGCATAGATCAGGTTGTTCCTGGCATTTTTATTTATTGTAATTTTTCCCGAAGCAACAATTTTAGAATTTTCTGCATAATCAAAGATCACATCTCCATGAACTATAATTCCATCATTATTGCAATCTGTAATATTTCCCTTAACCCAAAGATCACCAAAAACTTCCAAATTGGAATTAGAAACAACCCCATCGATCGTTGTGCTTCCATAAATAGTTTTATTTGTATCATGTATATCTTGGGATATAAAAGTAGATTTTACACATATTTTATTTTCGTCATCTAAATATGGATATCCTGCTTCTGATGATAATATCTGATTTGCTTCTGCTGAGTAATAAACATTACTTCCCAAAGCATCTTTTATGTTTATTTGAGAGTCTTGATCCGATAAAACTTCTTTGCCAAAAATATCAACTCCAGCCTCTTGTGTATCACTAACTGAAATATCGGCAAGAGGTTGATTTTGTTCAACTTTTTCAAATTGTGATAAAGCATCCATCTCATAATGCTCATCACCATTTATGCAAGATTCAAGATCAAATTTATACGATATCCCTGCTTCAACTTTTTTAACAGAAGCTAATGCAATGAGGAATGGTTTTCCAATTTTTTTTGTTTTATCATGTTTGATATTATAGTCTATTGCTTCTTCCACTCCATTCTTTATTCCAACAGAGGAGAGAAGAGAAGATATTTCCTTCTCATCTATCATATTGCCGTTGTCTTCAATTGTGAGATAGGCAGAAAGATCATCTTTTGAAATTTTTAAATAAAGTGTTTTGTCTGAATTTGTATAAACTTTTCCGTCAGTGATATTATTCATTTTACATACTCTCTTTAATAAAATCTATTACATCCTGTGCTGGTGTGCCGGGTTTTGCAATCATTTCTCTGATCCTCTTAAAGCACATCCATTAAACCCCCGTATGCAAAAAACATAAATAAGCTCTCGTGTTTGGCGTCAACTTTTTTCTTGGATGATTCATTGGTTGACACATAATTCAAGTAATATATTTGTGCTTCATATTTCTATTAAAAGGAGAGTGTAAAAAATGTATTCTACTGCAGTTTTAGGCTGTGCATGGGGTGATGAAGCAAAGGCAAAGATCGTTGATGTTTTGGCAAAGGATGCGGACTATATCGTTCGCTTTCAAGGTGGGAATAATGCCGGTCATACGATTAAATTAAAAGACAAAAAGTTTGTATTTCATCTCGTTCCTTCCGGTATATTATATCCGGAAAAAACATGTCTGATAGGAAGCGGAGTTGTTATCGATCCATTTCAATTATTAGCAGAAATGGACGGATTAAAAGCACAGGGAATTTCGTTTGAGAATAGATTTTTTATCGATCCAAGAGCTCAGATAGTTCTGCCATTACATCGCGAGCTGGATGGAAAAGCTGAAGCAGACAGCAAACAGACAAACATAGGAACAACAAAACGCGGGATCGGTCCATGCTATTCTGATGCTATTGCACGTTATGGAATTCGCTTTGGGGATCTATTTGATAAAGAATACTTAAAAGAGCGTCTGGAAAATATTATAAGATTTCATAATTATCCAATTTCTCAAGTAGATAACGTTTTAAATGATTTAGCTGCGATCACAAAAAAACTGAAGCCATTTTTGAAGCAGATTCCATATTTATTAAATGAAGCTACAGATAAAAATATCCTTTTTGAAGGAGCTCAAGGAGCATTGTTAGATGTAACCTTCGGTACATATCCTTTTGTTACTTCTTCGCACACTGTCTCCGGTGGAATTACTATTGGAGCCGGATTTGGTAAGAAAGTTGATAGGATTGTTGGTATTTTTAAAAGTTATTATACCCGTGTTGGAAAAGGACCATTCCCCACAGAACTACACGATGAGACTGGCGACAAAATTAGAATTCAGGGAAATGAATTTGGTTCTACAACAGGACGACCAAGACGCTGTGGCTGGTTTGATGCAATTGCAGCTAAATACACTGCAATGCTAAATGGGATTGATGAAATTGCATTTACACTTCTGGATGTACTATCCGGTTTTGATACAATAAAAATTTGCATAGGATATAAAATTGGAGATACGATAACAGATGAATTTCCACATTCTGCTAAATCCTTAGAGCAGGCAATTCCCCAGTACATTGAACTTCCGGGCTGGAATGATGATATCACCGGAATAACTAAGTATAATGAATTGCCCTTGAATGCACAAAAGTATATTACTAAGGTAGAGGAGCTTATTGGTAAAAGCGTAACAATAGTTTCGGTGGGACCTGAGCGGGGACAAACAATCTTCAGGTAATTGCTCAAATAGTTGCTAAATTGCTGCTAACAAATAAATCTTGACAGTAAGACTTCTTATTTCAGTTTGTTCCAGCGTTTATAAAAAGGTATAAAATAAAGAGTTATCTGTTATATAAATGGGAAATATTTAGAAGGAGAATTAACATGAAAAGGACTTATCAACCTCATAATAGAAAGAGGAAAAATAAGCACGGCTTTCGTTTGAGAATGGCTACAAAAGCCGGTCGTAAGATCTTAGCCCGAAGAAGAGCAAAAGGTAGAACTCGCTTGACCGTAAGCGACTAATGCTATCTATAACCTCAAAAAGAGAATACCAGAGTGTTTATAAGGAGAATATAAAAACAGAAGGTAATCTCTTTGTTTTTTTAACGAAGAAAATACTTGAAAATTATTTTGCAGTTGGAATCGTAGTTAGTAAGAAAGTTGGAAATGCGGTAATTAGAAATAAGGTGAAACGTCGCGTTCGAGCTTTTTTGAGAGAACATGAAGAATTACATCCAGCTGGTGTGAAATTGGTAATTATAGCAAAACCCGAGGCGGGAATTGCTATTTGGCAAAAAATTAAGGATGATTTAATTCAGTTATTCGAAATTAAATAAAAATGGGAATTTTTAACAAAGTTGCTTTATTGATCATAACTTTTTATAAAAGATATATTTCTGTTGTATTACCACCTTCCTGCCGGTTTACACCAACCTGCAGTCAATATTCATATCAGGCATTCACTAAGTATCCATTCCTAAAAGCCCTGAGATTATCGATATTCAGAATATCAAAGTGTCATCCCTTTCATCACGGTGGACACGACCCACTACCATAAGGAGAATTCATGGACAAAAAAACATTATTAGCTGTACTGCTTATACTTGTAGTATTTTGGTTAAGTAGTGAATTTATTTGGAAAAACAAGAACTCCCAGGAAGTTCAGCAGCAAGCTCAGCAGCAAATAACAGAAGAAAATGTAACAGACCTATCTAGCCAGACAACGGAATCTTCCAACCAAACACCAATAATACCAGAAAATGAAACAGAAATTATTGCTCTTGATAGTGATATTGACATCAATAATAATATTGTTCTGGAAAATGAACTTACTAAAGTAACATTCAGTAATAAAGGTGCGGTTATTAATTCGATTCAACTGAAAGATTTTTTTATGAGAGATAAAGTATCTTTAGTGGAATTGATAAATGAAAACGGCAGCATCCTTAACACAAAGTTGAACGATACTG
>CAZOCS010000013.1:8720-35898 GCA_964578365.1 uncultured Candidatus Cloacimonadota bacterium | reverse complement strand
TTCCAGAATAAAATGAGCACCAGTATCTACAACAAAGATATCAGCTCCTTTTTTTTGCAAATGGATTACCGTCAAACCAGTATATGCAAAGATGAGTGAGATCTGGGATGAACCGATCTGGGAAGATATAAGCACAAAATGTATAAATTGTGGTGCCTGCACATTTGTCTGCAGTACTTGCCATTGTTTTGATGTTACAGATGAAGGAAAAGGCAAGAAAGGACAGAGGATCAGATTGTGGGATTCTTGCATGTTCCAAATTTTTACAAGAGAGGCATCCGGCCATAATCCACGTGGAATGTCTACTCAGAGAGTTCGTCAGAGAATTATGCATAAATACAATTATTTTATGGATAACTATGATCAACATCTCTGCACCGGTTGCGGTCGATGTGTTCAGGTTTGTCCTGTGAATTTAGATATCCGAGAAGTGATCAAACAAGTTTTAGATTACAAATTAACCAAGAACGAGGATAATTAATGTGCAATTGTGAGAATACTTATATCCCAATTCCAATGAAAGTGGAAAAAATCCTGATCGAAAATCCTGACAGATCTTTGCGGACATACGATCTATCTTTTGTAAATGAAGAAGATAGAAAGAAGTTTACCTATATGCCCGGGCAATTCTGTGAGTTTTCCATTTTGGGAAAAGGTGAATCACCTTTTGGAATTGCTTCTTCTCCTACAGAAGAGGGGATAATAAAGTTCACCGTAAGTCGTACCGGTAGCGTAACTAATGAAATTCACTATCTGCAGGAAGGTGATATTGTTGGAATTCGCGGACCAATGGGAAACTGGTATCCGTTAGAGAAACTAAAGGGGCAGGATGTTGTTATTGTTGGCGGTGGATTTGCTTTCACAACATTACGCTCTATGATAGTTTATATGCTTGAAAACAGAGATGATTACGGTAAGATCACAGTAATTTATGGTGCCAGGCATCCTGATCTTTTCATATTTAAAGAAGAACTTAAGGAATGGGATAAAAGAGATGATTTAATTCTTCATCTTACTGTAGATAAACCTGTAAAAGGATGGAATAAACTATGTGGATTCGTACCTGCGATAACGAAGGACGTAAAACCAGATCCAACTTCCTGGTGTATAGTTTGCGGACCACCAATAATGATCAAATTCACACTTCCGGTCCTACTGGAAATAGGTTTTGCTCACGAGAAGATATATACTTCTTTAGAAAGAAGAATGAAATGCGGTATTGGGAAATGCGGTAGATGTAGTATTGGTTCTAAATATATTTGTATCGATGGACCAGTCTTTTCGTATGAAGAATTAAAGAAAATTCCGGATGCGTTTTAGAAATAGGAGAAAATAAATGGATAAAATAATATTAAGTGAAATGGATGCGAACTTTAAAAATGAGATAGCTTCCCAACCTGGTGCTGAACACTTTAAGCAGTGTTTTACATGTGGAACCTGTACTGCTTCTTGTCCGGTTGCTGAGGTTCACGATGATTACGACCCGCGTAAAATAATTCGTATGTCGATCTTAGGAATGAAAGAAGAAGTATTGTCTTCTGATGTTTTGTGGATGTGTTCTCGTTGCTATACCTGTTATGCACTATGTCCTCAGGGTGTGAAATTTACAGATGTTCTTGGAATCCTTCGTGATATGGCTATCAAACAAGGATATGCACCAAAAGAGCAGGATATGCAAGCGCGAGAATTGGATAAATTTGTTCAGGATCTTCGCTGCCAACTTATCGATCAGAAACTTCATCCAAAAGAAGGAAACAAAAAGAAAATTAACGATATGATCAACAAAGAACTAAATAAAAAATGGAAGTAAAAAAAAAGGAGAAAATTATGCCAGCAGATCAAAATTTGGATTGTAAAGGGTTATCTTGCCCAATGCCAATTATTAAATTGGCGAAGACCATTAAGAAAATGAATAGCGGTGAAGTTTTGGAAATGCTCGGAACTGATCCTGGGTCAAAAACTGATGTTCCTGCCTGGTGCGAAAAAACAGGTAATGTTTTCTTGGAGCAGTCTGAAGAGGGCGGCACTTATAAATTTTACATTAAGAAGAAGTAAAAAAAGGAGTGAATTGTGTTTAAGAAAGGAGTTCTAAGAGAATTATTCGATTCTTTATTCGGTAAATCCTGGCCTATGTGGGTTGGTGGTATTTTACTTGCGATGATGAATATTCTTCTCTTCGTGATCAAATATCCATGGGGCTCAAGCAGTGGGTATACAAATATTGGTCAAAATTTATTCCAGGTCCTTAGTGTTACAAGTCTTGGAACTAAAGTTCCCATAAGCCTTCATGCTGTTGCACTTCTTAATATTTTTGTAGTAGTGGGAGCATTTGTGTCATCACTTTTCTCCCGCGAGTTCGGTATTCGGATCTCACCGGTTGGTGAGTTGGTGAAAGGATTTGTCGGGGGTGCACTCATGGCTATTGGTGCCACAGTTGGTGCCGGATGTACAACCGGAGGATTTTTTACCGGTTTGGCTGCACTATCGGCTGGAGCTCTTACACTAGCTGCCGGATTTATGATTGGTACTTTTGTTGCTTTACGTTATCTGTTGTGGGAAATGGAAGCACTTCCCAATATCAGTATGGGAAAATCATTCACTTTCTTAATTGGAACGGGAAAGAAAACCGGTTGGCAAAGATGGCTTGGTTGGATAATGATCGCAGTGGTACTTTTCCTATTTAATTCTTATACTGCTTCTAGTTCGGGTGCAATGAAGATCATTGGATGGCATGTTATGATAGGTTTGATACTAGGAATGATATTACAAAGATCACGCTATTGCATTGTTCGTGCATTTCGTGAACCATTCATGACCGGTGAAGCGACTGCTCCCGTTGCAGTTATACTTAGTATTCTGGTTGCCTTGGTTGGATTCACTGTAATTAAATATTTTGGTGTGGGTAATGCAGGTGAATTTGCATCCCGTGCTATTGAAATGAAAGGTGTATATGCAAACTTCTGGCTGCGTGCTCTAATTGGAGGTATTATATTTGGATTGGGCATGACAGTTGCTGGTGGATGTGCAGTTGGAACACTTTGGAGAGCTGGAGAAGGTCATGTGAAGCTATGGTTTGCTGCATTGGGTTTTGTAATTATGGCTCCTCTTTCCAAGAGTTTTATCGTTCCTGCTGTTAAGAATATATTACCCGAATCTATGCAGAAACATTTGTTCCTGCCTGACATTCTTGGGTATACAAGCGCTGTGGTTCTGGTTTTATTCATACTACTACTTTGGTTCATGTTTGCCAAGTGGAATGAAAAAACCGGCAAATTCTCGGCATTATAGGAGGAAAAATGAAAAAGCAATTTATAATTTTAGCTGCATTATCTCTCCTATTATTAGTACTTTCTGGTTGTGGAGAAAGTTTCGCTACCGGAGAAGTTTTTACAGATTCCAAAGGATTTGTTCGTGAAGCAAAAGCAGGGATCACAGAAATTTCATATGATGATTTTAAGTTGATGATGGAAGAAGAAAAACTTCGTGTTCTCGTTGATGTGCGGGAATCTTTCGAATTTGAAGAAGGTTCTATAAATCAACCTAGCGAAGATGATGAATATCCATATCCGGAAACTTTCACTGTAAATATCCCACGTGGTCTTTTGGAATTCAAGATAGGAGACAGTTCTTATTGGGATGATGATCTTTGGGTGGAAATGCCAACTAAAGATGAAACAATAGTTGTCTACTGTAAAACGGGTGGACGAAGTGCTTTAGCTGTACAAACTCTGCAGCTGATGGGTTATACAAATGTGTTTAGTCTGCAGGGTGGTTATAGGATCTGGTTAGATCCATCACTTCCATTAGAAGAAGAAGTTACCGATTCTGGTGGTTGAGATTAGTAGTAAACACATGAGTTCATGTGTAAAAAAATAAAAGGTGATAAAACCAAAAAAAAGGGGAGAAAAAAAATGAAAAAATGGATGAAATTCGTATTGGTGATCGCAGTGATTTCTGTGATTTTTGTAGCAGGTTGTAAGGATGACACTACAGATCCTGATGTTAGTGCATTTGAAACAGTACTTAACTATATGGACAACAACGGTATGACATTAACTGATCTTACAACAAGTTGGATCATTGCACCTGACGCAACACTGGAAGCAACACTTGCTGATTATTACATTATGGATATCAGAACTGGTGATACAGATGAAAATGGTGTTGTTGATTACATTGATGGTCATGTTCCTGGTGCTGTAGCTTCTTCTTATGCGAACATTGTAACAGATGCTGCAAATGCAGGTGGCTTACCAATTATTGTTGTTTGTTATACAGGTCAAAGTGCTGGACATGCAGTTATGGCACTACGTCTTTCAGGCTACACAGATGCAAAAAGCTTGAAATGGGGAATGAGCGGTTGGCATAGTGATTTTGATAAGTGGACAGGAAATTGTGCACAATTAAATCATGCAAATTGGGTTGCTGCTCCAGGCGTTATTGCTGATGCACAAGATTTTGACTATCCAACTATAGACACTGCTCTTGAAGATGGTGCCGACATTCTTGCAGAAAGGGTAATAGCTTTGTTAGATGAAGGATTTAAAGGTGTTGCATCTATTGATGTTTTAGATACTCCAGCTGACTATTTCATCAATAACTATTGGGATGCTACAGATGTAGAAACTTATGGTAATATAGATGGTGCTTACAGAATTAAGCCATTAGTTCTGGAAAACCTTGATCCTGCAGGAATTGTAGTAACATATTGCTGGACTGGTCAAACTTCTTCAATGGTTACAGCATATCTCACAGTTTTGGGTTATGATGCAAAAAGCTTGAAATTTGGTTCAAACAGTATGATCTATGATGATCTATTAGGACATAAATGGGCAGCTTCTATGGATTACGATTACGAAACAGGTGAATAAATAAATTTAAGGGAGCGGGAAAATTATTCCGCTCCCAAATTTAGGAGTAAAGATGAAAAAAATAGTTTTGCTTTTTATTGTAGTTTTAATAAGCATTCCACTTTTAACTTTTGCACAAGGTTGTATGGAAGCTTCTTCCGATGAAGGTGTGAATGTTGTTGGATATTTGCAATCTCAATTTGAATATCAATTCAACGAAGATGATAATGAAAACAGCTTCACATTCAATCGTGCTCGATTAGGTGTAGTGGGAAATATCCCTTATGATTTCAGTTATTATATCATGTTTGAATTTAGTCCTAATATTGTTGGCGCTCCATACCTGTTGGACGGATTTATCACGTACTCTCGTTTAGCTCCTTGGCTTAGTGTTTCATTGGGACAATTCAAATCTCCATTTAGCTTGGAATTGAACACAGCCTGTCAGGGGTTGCATACTATAAAAAGATCAATGGTTGTTAATGAATTAACAGCATATGACAGAGACCAGGGTGTGATGTTCAACGGAAAATATGAGAAATTTGTAAAATATGCTTTTGCTTTTACAAATGGGACCGGCAGAGGAAACTTGGAAAACAATCAAAACAAAACTTTTGCTGGAAGATTGGTTGTTTCACCTATTGATATGATAAGTCTTGGAGGAAGTTATAAATATGGAACTTCTCCTGCGTCTTTGGCTGGAGCAGATGAAGATGAACAAAAGCGTTTTGCAGGTGAATTTGAATTTAATATGAATAATATTCTTGTTCAAGCAGAATATGTTTCATCTGAGGATATCGGTTCATATTTGACTGGAGGAGACTGAACTACTCCACCCGAGGAGGTCCTCGGTACTATAGAAAGAAGTGGTTTTTGGGCACAAGCTATGTATATGACACCATGGAATTTGCAACCGATTGTTAAATATGAATCATATGATCCAAACATTGATGAAGATGATGATATTGAAGATGTAATAACATTAGGTATTAACTATTTCTTTAATGATTGGACAAGATTGCAATTGAACTATCTATATAAAGCAGAAGAAGGTAATGAAATTGCTAACGATGAAATCCTTATGCAGCTTCAGGTGAAGTTCTAAACAAGGAGAGAAAATGAAAAAAATAATTGGAATTCTAATATTACTTTTGGCAGTTCAAATAGTTTTCGCCGGAGTTATCTCTGCCAAAGAACTTAAGGCTCTTGCTAAAAGTGGAGATGTGACCATTATTTCTACCAGGCAAGCATCAGATTACAGCAGCAAGCACATCGAAGGTGCTATCAATATTGATCATAAAAGCTTATACAAAACAGATGGTGTTTCATCAATGTTGAAAAGTGCAGATGAAATAGCTAAGATCTTAGGTGAAAAAGGTATTTCTGCAGACAGCAAGATTGTGATATATGATACAGGTAGTAACAAAACAGCCGGTAGATTATATTGGATCCTTAAATACATGGGTGCTAGTGACGTTAACATTCTGAATGGTCACTTAAAAGGTTGGGGAAAAGTTCGTGGTAAGGTTACAAAGAATGCAACTAAAATTACTCCAACAACTTTCAAAGCAGCACCAAATGCAGCAATATCAACTAATATGGCTTATGTAAAAGCTCATAAAGGTGATGCAAATGTAGTTCTTTTAGATGTTCGTTCTGCAGATGAGTTTGCTGGAATCGATACAGATAAAATTATCAAGAGATATGGTCATATTCCAGGAGCAATTAATCTGGAATATACAGCTGTTTTAAATGAAGATGGCACGATCAAATCGAAAGAAGAGATCACAAAAGTTATGAATGCAGCAGGCATTACAATTGATAAAGAAATTATTCTTTATTGTGCCTCCAGCGTACGTGCTGGCATCGTTTACATGACACTTAAAGATATTGTTGGATATCCAAATGTAAAAGTTTATGATGGTGCATATTACGAATGGGAATCGGATACAACTAATCCGATCAAATAAATCATTTATGGCAGGAGGAACAGTTCCTCCTGCCAAATTTAAGTGGAAAAGTGATGAGAAATATATTTTGTGATAATCAGAGAATAATCAATATTTTTGATCTGTTTTTCATTTTAGAATTGTGTTAAGGAGTAAAATATAAATGGCTGACAAAAAAGTTGGTTCTGTAATGGTTATCGGTGGTGGTATCGCCGGTATTCAATCATCTCTGGATCTTGCCGATTCAGGTTATAAAGTTTTTTTATTGGAAGATTCACCTGCCATCGGTGGTACAATGGCTCAGTTGGATAAAACTTTTCCAACTAATGATTGTGCTATGTGCGTGATCTCACCTAAGCTTGTGGAATGTGGACGTCATTTAAATATCAATATGATGACAAATTCGGAACTTGTGAAATTGGAAGGTGAAGCTGGTAACTTCAAAGCTATTGTATATCAAAGACCTCGCTTTGTAGACCTTGATAAATGTACTGGTTGTGGTGAATGTGCTGTTGTCTGCCCAATACAAACTGTTTCTATTTTTGATGAAGATCTAATTGAAAAAACTGCCATTTATAAACCTTATGCTCAGGCTTCACCTAATGCTTTTGTTATAGATAAAAAAGAAACTGCTCCTTGTCAGATCGGTTGTCCCTCAGGCATACATGTTCAAGGTTATGTTGCACTTGTAGCCGAAGGAAAATATAAAGAAGCTTATGACCTTATTCGTGAAAACAATCCATTTCCATCTGTTTGTGGAAGGGTTTGCTTCCATCCCTGCGAAAGTGAATGCCGTCGTGGTGAATATGATGATCCCTTAGCACTTGCTTCCATAAAACGTTTCATTGCAGATTATGTTCACTCTCACCATGAGGATTTTGAGAAACAAGACGCTCCTGTTACGAAAGATAAAGAAAAGGTTGCCGTTATCGGTGCTGGTCCTGCTGGGCTAACATGTGCTTATTATCTGGCACAAAAAGGATTTCAAGTTACAATCTTTGAAAAAGATTCAAAAGCTGGCGGTATGATGCGTTCCTGCATTCCTCCTTATCGTCTTTCAAGAGAAGAACTCGATTGGGAAATCGAACAGATCCTTAAAGAAGGCATCGAACTGAAAACCAATCATCCAATCAATTCATATAACGATATCGAAAAATTGAGACTTCAAGGATTCAAAGCATTTTATGTGGGAATTGGAGCACAATTGAGTAAAACCATGCGGATACAGGGAGAAGAGCTTTGTGGTGTGTTTGGTGGTATCGATTTCTTGAAAGAAGTGAATTATGACAAGAAGGTTGAATTGGGTAAAAAAGTTGCTGTGATCGGTGGTGGAAACACTGCGATCGATTGTGCAAGAACGGCTCGTAGATTAGGTGCAGAAGTAACATTGATCTATCGTCGAACCAGACGGGAAATGCCTGCTGAAAGTCATGAGATCAAAGCTGCTGTAGAAGAAGGAGTAACCTTTAAATTCCTTACTAATCCTATTGAGAATATTGGAAAAGACGGCAGGTTGACTTCTATCAAATTTGCTGTGATGGAACTGGGAGAAAAAGATTCAAGTGGACGCCGCAGACCACAACCAACCGGAGAAGAATTTACCGAAGAATTTGATAATATGCTAGTGGCAGTTTCCCAGAGCTCTGATTTGAAATTACTGGATAGAAGTGGAATAGAAACAACAACTTGGAACACAATAATTGCAGATTCCACTACTTTCCAAACAAATATAAAAGATATATTTACCGGTGGTGATGTTGTGCTGGGACCAGCTTCAGTTGTAGAAGCAGTAGGGCAAGCAGCGGAAGCAGCAGTTTCCATAGAAAGATACATATTGGGTGAGGATCTGGCAGCAGGAAGAAAAGAATTTGAACCTCTGCCGGCACGCGAGTATCAAACTTATGTACCACATGAAGATCGAGTTGCAATGCGAAATCAAACACCTGAAGATAGAGTAGAAAACTTCGATGAAATGGAACTTGGATTTAATGAAGAAGAGGCACAGAAAGAAGCTAAACGATGTTTGGAATGTGGTATATGTTCTGGTTGTTTGCAATGCGAGATAGTCTGTGAAGCAGATGCAATAGTCCATGATATGCAAGGTGAATTAGTTGAGATAGATGTTGGATCTGTAATCGTAGCTACAGGTGCTGAAACGTTTGATCCTACCTCTATGCACGAGTTTGGCTATGGAAGATATAAAAACGTTGTAACCAGTATTCAGTTTGAAAGAATTTTGGCAGCATCAGGGCCGTTTGAAGGACACCTGCAACGACCTTCCGACGGTGTAACTCCTGTAAAAGTAGCATGGATACAATGTGTTGGCAGCCGAACAGAAGATTCTCATATGCCTTATTGCTCCTCAGTTTGCTGCATGTATGCCATGAAGGAAGCTATCATTGCCAAGGAGCACGTTTCTACTGTAGAACCAACTATTTTCTTTATGGATATTAGGGCACACGGAAAAGATTTTGATAAATATTATGATAAAGCAAAAGATGTAGGAGTAACTTTCAAACGCGGAAGAATTGGAAAAGTAAAAGAAATTTCTGAAACAGGAAATTTGGAACTTTATTATGTTCAGGAAAATGGAGATCTGCAGATCGAAGAATTTGATCTTGTTGTTCTTTCGGTAGGTTTGCACCCACCAAAGGATATAGTAAAACTTTCCGATAGTCTTGATGTTCGTTTGAATGAATATAACTTTATTGACCACTTAGGTGTTTCTCAGATAGATACGACAAGGCCTGGAGTTTTTGTTTGCGGACCAGCTGTGTCTCCCAAAGATATTCCGGAAACTGTGATGCAAGCATCTGGGGCTGTAGCCGGAGCCGCAGAATTACTTTCTGAAGTACGTGGAACCGAGATCACAGAAAAGGTCTATCCAGAAGAAAAGAAAGTAACAGGACAAAAACCTCGTATAGGTGTTTTTGTTTGTCACTGCGGTATCAATATCGGAAGTATTGTAGATGTGCCTGGTGCTGTGGAATTTGCCAAAAAATTACCTAATGTTGTTTATGCAGGAGAGAATCTTTTCACTTGTTCTCAAGATACACAGCAGCAGATGAAAGAGATCATCGAAGAATATAAATTAAATCGAGTAGTTGTGGCTTCCTGTTCACCAAGTACCCATGAGGCTCTTTTCCAGGAAACCATGCGCGAAGCTGGTTTAAATCCATACCTTTTTGAAATGGCAAATATTCGTAATCAATGTAGCTGGGTTCATCGTGATGATCATGCAAAAGCTTCCCAAAAAGCGAATCGTTTGATAAAGATTGCTCTTGGAAAATCAAGATTACTACAACCATTGCATGCCATTTCACTTGATGTTGTACAAAAAGGAATAGTTATCGGTGGAGGATTAGGCGGTATGACTGCAGCACTTTCTATAGCAAATCAAGGTTTTGAAGTAGCTTTAATAGAACGTGCTGAAAAACTGGGTGGCAATTTGAACGGACTATATAACACTTTAGATGGACAAAGCGTTCCTGTTTTTCTACAAGACTTAAAAGATGAAATAGATGATCATCCTTTGGTTAAAGTTTACTTAAATGCTAATGTTAAAAATATTGATGGTTACATTGGAAATTACAAAACCACATTCGAACATAAGGGTGGAGAGAAGGAATATAAACATGGTATAATAATTATAACAACTGGTGGAAATGCATCGAAACCAAAAGAATATCTCTATGAGCAGCACAAGAATGTAATTACACAAAGAGAATTAGAACATGATCTGGAAGAAAGCGAAAAAGATTACAAAAAATTAAAGAGTGCTGTCTTCATTCAGTGCGTTGGCTCTCGTGATGAAGAACATCCTTATTGTTCTCGCATTTGCTGTGCTCAGGCAGTAAAAAATGCTATGCGATTAAAAAACTTGAATCCTAAAATGGACGTAACAGTTCTCTATCGTGATATCAGGACTTTTGGATTCTATGAAAAGTATTACCAGGAAGCTCGCCAATTAGGGGTAGTGTTCATTCGCTATAATGAGGATGCAAAACCGGAAATTGACATCGATAGCAAAAAAATAGTTTTCGGAGAAAATGCCCTGATCATTAAGCTAAAAGATCATGTATTGGGGACAGATATCACATTGAATCCGGAAAAGATCATATTGTCACCGGCAATTATACCGCAAGAAGATGTTGACACTATATCACGATTTTTAAAGTTACCTCTCAATGAAGATAGGTTCTTTATGGAAGCACATGTGAAACTTCGACCAGTTGATTTCTCAGCTGAGGGTATATTCCTGGCAGGATTAGCTCATTCACCTAAAGGAATGGAAGATACGATCTCACAGGCCAAAGCTGCTGCAGAAAGGGCTTGTGCGATCATCAGTTCAAAAGAATATATTTCTGAAGCTAATATCGCTAGGGTCGATCTTGATACATGTGCTGGTTGTGGAATGTGTGTATCTGTTTGTCCTTATGGAGCTCCAGAACTTATTTGGATGAACGGTAAAGAATATGCCCATGTTAATTCTGCCCTGTGTAAAGGTTGTGGTAGCTGTGCATCAATTTGTCCTTCTGGTGCAATGCAGCAACTTGGTTATAGGGAAGAACAGCAATTGGCTATGTTGAATGAAGCATTAGAGATCTGGTAATTTTCTTAGTTAAATTATAATCTATTTTTTAAAGTTTGAAAGTTATCTCAATTAAATATAAATGCTATACATTCATGCTAAAATTAATAAAACATTTTAAATAAAAGGAGAATTTCCCAATGAAAACAGGGGTTTATCTTTGTCAATGTGGTGGAAATATATCAAATACAATAGATCTCCAGAAAATTGCGGAGCATGTTAAGGAAAAGAAAAGTGATATTCTGATCCAGGAAAACTCTCATATGTGTTCTGGTGCTGGTCAGAAACTGATTATTGACGATATAAAAAAACATGGACTGGAGAAAGTTGTTGTTGCTGCTTGCTCTCCTCATTTTCATGAAAAAACTTTCCGGTCTGCTCTGCAGAAAGCCGGTTTAAATCCATATGTTCTGGAAATCGCGAACTTCCGCGAACATTGTTCCTGGGCTCACAAGAATGAACCGGAAATTGCAACAGAAAAAGCAAAAGATGTTATCGATGCATCCATTGCAAAAGCAGAACTGGATTTTCCATTAGAAGAAAAAATGATGCAAATGGGAGATGAAATTCTAGTGATCGGTGGCGGTATTGCCGGTATTCAAGCTTCTCTTGATTTGGGTGATGCTGGAAAGAAAGTAACCCTGGTTGAAAGAAAACCAACTCTGGGCGGCATGATGGCGATCCTTACTAAAACCTTTCCAACAGAAGATTGCTCTGCTTGTATTATATCTCCTAAAATGGCTGAAGTTCAAGATCATCCAAATATTACACTCTACACCAATTCTGAAATTGAAAATATTGCCGGTCACAGGTTGCATTTCGAAGCAAAGATAAAGAAAAATCCTCGTTTCATCCTGGACTCTATAGATATGGATCAATGCCTGATCTGTACTCAGTGTGTGCAGGAGTGTCCAATAGAGCAGCCAAATTATTGGGAACAAGGGATCATGAATCGCAAGGCGATCTACATTCCGGCTCCTCATGCAATACCTTATAAATATTTAATTGATAAAGATAATTGCCTTCACTTCAAAGATGGTTCTTGCAGCAAATGTGCTGATGTATGTCCACAGAAAGTAATAAATTTTGAACAGAAACCGGAGTTCGTAGATATAGCTGTAGATAATATCGTAGTTGCCACGGGATATGATATTTATGATGCAACAGAAAAGACTGTCTTTGGTTATGGCAAATATAAAAATGTAGTTTCGGCTTTAGAAATGGAACGTATTGTAGATCATATTTCCGAAAAAGAACCACCACGGGAAGTTGGTAAACGGGTTGCATTTGTACAATGTATTGGTTCAAGAGATGAACAGATAGGACGTGAATATTGCTCTCGTGTATGCTGCATGTTCTCCATAAAGTTAGCTTCTTTATTGAAGCAGGCAAAACCTGAAACAGATATTTATATTTTCTATACAGACCTCAGGGCTTTTGGTAAAGGCTATGAAGAATATTATAAACGTGCACAAGAGATGGGAATAAAATTTGTGAGAGGAAAACCTTCACACTTCACAGAAGATTTCGAAACAAAACAAGTTATAGTTACGGTAGAGGATACTCTCTCAAGGGATATTATTCAGAGTGAATTTGACCTGGTAGTTTTGGCAAATGGTATGGGTTTAAGCAAAACTTCAGAACCAATTGCCGATCAGTTGAAATTAGCAAAGAGTGATGATGGATTTTTTAAAGAAGCTCATCCTAAATATCGTCCGGTTGATACGTTGGTTGAAGGTGTATTTTTGGCCGGAGCTGCTCAAGGACCAAAAGACATACCCGATACTGTAACTCAGGCTAGTGCAGCTGCCGGACGTGTTCTGGCAACACTGGCTCAAAAAGAGTTCTCTATTGACCCGGTGTTAGCTTTTGTACATCAGGATATTTGTGACGGCTGCAAGAAATGTTTGGAATCTTGCCCAAAACAAGCTATTTCCATGAATGCTGATGGCAAAGCTGAAGTAAATGAAGCATTATGTTTAGGTTGTGGAAGCTGCATTGCAAGTTGTCCAATTGAAGCGATAGATTTGAATTATTATACGAATGACCAAATGTATGCTCAGATAGAGGCATCTCTCAGTAACAAAAAAGATGGTGATAAGAGAATACTGATCTTTGCCGATGACAATACTGTTTATAGGTTAGCAGATGCTTGTGGAGTGCGTAAGATGAAATACTCAACCGATTCCAGAATATTTCGTGTTCCAAGCGGCAGCAGGATAACTTCCAATCTGATAAGATTTGCTTTATCTAAAGGAGCAGATGCAGTAATGATAGGTGATAGTCCCGAAAAGAGTTCCCGTTTTGACTGGGCGAACAATGTAACAAAAGATAATATCACACAGGTTAAGAAAATTATGGATGATCTGCAGATAGAAACCGATAGAGTAATTTTTAAACAATACAATGCGGGAGCGTTAGCTCAATTTATTAATGATGTTGATGGTCTAGCAGAATTTCTAGGAACTAAAGTTCCGATCTCGCAGGAAAAAAGAGATAAGCTTTTTACAGCAGTGAGAGGTGGATAATGGCTAAAATAATAAAACTTGATGATAAAGGTGTTGAATTCCTAGAAAAGATCATTGAACTAAGTGGAGAAACCATTACACTTTGTGATCAGTGCGGAACATGTTCGGGTGGATGTCCGTTCATTACTGAAATGGATGTAAATCCTTCTCAGATAATGAGGCAAGTAATGTTGGGCCAGCAGAATATTATGGATAGTAAAACAATGTGGATCTGTGCTTCTTGTTTCACATGTACTGTTCGCTGCCCACGAGATCTGGATGTTTCAAAAGTATCCGAAGCTTTACGCCAGGTGAAACTCCGCGAAGCTATAGATTTTATTGATATTGAAAAAATTTCTGATGAAGAAGCCAAGAAACTTCCTTCAATTGCAATTGTAGGTGCTTTCAGGAAATTTACCGGATAAGGAGACAAGAAATGAAAATACCATATTTCCCCGGCTGTACACTTAAAACAACTGCAACGAATCTGGAAATTCCAGCTATAGAGGTAGCAAAACGACTAGATATAGAAATGATAGAATTAGATCGCTGGAACTGCTGCGGAGTTGTTTCTTATTTAGTTAGTGATGATTTGATGAAGCATATGGCGTCTGTTAGAAATTTCATACGTGTACAAGAGATGAATGCTGCCGGTATTGTAGAAAATGAAAACCGTATGGTCACGCTGTGTTCAATGTGTTATAACACACTAAGTCTTTCCAATAAGCGTATGCAGAAAAATCCTGATGATCTGCAGAAAGTTAATGATTTTATGCATGAAGAAGAAATAAAATATGACGGTAATGTGGAAGTTGTACATTTATTATCGATTATCAGTGAACTGGGATGGGATGCAGTAGCTAAGCAAGTTAAAAAACCTCTAAAAGATCTTAAAGTTGCTCCCTATTATGGATGCATGTTATTACGTCCTAAGGATGTTGGAATCGATGATGCTGAAGATCCAAAGATCTTAGAAGAATTGGTCGGTGCATTAGGTGCTGATGCAATAGAATGGAATAGCGGTAGTAGATGTTGTGGTAGTTATCACACTGTGAACAACAAAGATATCGTAATTAACCTTTCGAAAGGAATCATCGATGATGCACGCAAAAATGGTGCAGATGTAATAATTACTTCATGTCCTCTCTGTGCTTTTAATCTTGATAATAGGCAACAGGATATAATAGAAAAAGATCCGGAATTTGAAACTATACCGATTATTTATTTCAGTCAGTTAATGGGTGTAGCATTTGATATAGAAAAAGAGAAACTAGGTTGGGAATCCAACCACATTTCTCCGGAAATTTTGTTTTAATATATTACTGAATAATTTTTATTAGCTGATTCTCCAGGCTCACTCTATGGAATCAGTTATTATTTTCTCATAAGCATCAACAAACAATTTAAGGTAATCATAAGTTTTATCGATCTCCTCATCCGGTATCAATTCTAATACTTCCTGTTGGAATTTATTCAATTTGTATTTTGTGTTTTCTGCCATTTTGCTTCCTTCATCTGTGATACGAGCAAATAAGCTACGCCGGTCATTTTCAGAATGATATCTTTCTACGAATCCCATCTTAACAAGTTTATTCAGTACGCGTGTGACTTTGGCATTGGAAATTTCATACATTTTTGCAATTTCAAGCATTCTGAGAGGGCGGTTTATTTTGTGCAAGAACCTTAAAAGAGCACATTCGATCTCTCCGATAACTACACATAAAGTATAAGAATTATCCCTATCTTGGAAAAGTTTTTGCATTCTTTCCGTCAATTCAATAAATTCTTGAGGATTTTTCATATTTACTTCCTATTATAATTAAGAATTATTAAAAGTGTTTGAATTTTAGCAACTTGACTTTGTCAATATTTAATTATTAATTCACTGAACTTATGATATATTCTACAAAATAAAAAGTTACTTATTATCAATTTTTTGTTAATTATTTAATCAAATTTCAATAAGTTACTCAAGATTTTATTGACTTCAAGCCCTATAAACAAAAAAAATGTCCTAAATGAATATATTGAGGTAATTATGAAGAAATTAATTTTTATTGTAGTAGCTGTAAGTCTATTTAGTTTTCTGTATTCTTCTATTATAAATTTCACTGATAATTGGAATGAAGAAGGATTGAACCTGATAAATGAATCAGACACAGAGTTAATAATCGAATACTCCGTACATGAAGTTGGTTTAGAAGAAATTGTAATAAACGGCAAAACAATGATGCAGCCAATTCTAAAAGGAAGTTTATTACCAAATGATGAAGGTATGCCGGATCTTCCAGGGTATGGAAGATTTTTTGCAATACCTGATAATGCTACTATCGAATTGGAAATACTCTCTACTAGAAAAGAAATTATTAATAATATTGATATTGCTCCTGCTCCAAGAATTCCGCTCGATTCAGAAACAGGACCGTTGACGTATTCCAAAAATAATGAAATTTATACATCCAACTCTCTCTACCCTCAAACTCCCATTCAGTTATCTGAAATTACAGAACTTCGTGGAGTAAAAGCAGCGATCCTTGGTATAACACCATTCCAATATAATCCTGTTACTAAAGAACTTGTTGTTCTTAAAGATATCAGAATTCGAATAAGCTTTAAGGGTGGTTCTGGAACTTTTGGTGACGATAGATTACGAAGTGTTTGGTGGGATCAAATTTTAAGTGATGTGTTCATGAACTTCGACTCCTTGCCAATTATTGATTACTCATCTTCAATAAGTAGAACGGAAGACTATGATTATATTATTATTACACCTGATGATCCGATTTTTGCATCATGGGCAGATTCTTTAAGCATTTTCAGAAATGAACAGGGCATAAGAACTGGAGTAGTTACTACCACAGAGATCGGAGGGAATACAGTAACAGCTATACAAAACTATATAAATAATGCATATAACAATTGGGATATCGCTCCTTCGGCAGTTTTATTATTGGGTGATTATGGAACAACCGGTAACTCGATCGTATCTCCAATTTGGAATAATTATTGTGTTTCGGATAATATTTTTGCAGATGTTACAAATAACAGCATGCCAGATGTGATCTTTGCAAGAATGGCAGCACAGAATGAAGATCATCTTTCTACTATGATCGGTAAGATCCTGGATTATGAAAGGAACCCTTCAACAAATCCCAATTTCTATAATAATCCGATTACGGCACTTGGCTGGCAAACAGAGCGCTGGTTCCAGATATGCTCAGAGAGTGTAGGTGGATTCTGGCATAATGAATTGGGTAAGGATCAAGTAAGGATCAATGCTATTTATGGTGGCAATCCTGCTGTTGATCCATGGTCGACAGCTTCAAATACATACACAGTTCTTAATGTGTTTGGTCCTAACGGACAGGGATATATTCCTGCTTCTCCTTCTGAGTTAGGTGGATGGTCAGGTGGAAATGCAACTGCAGTAAATGATGCAATTAATAGTGGTGCATTTATGCTTCAACATAGAGATCATGGTGGTGTTACGGGATGGGGAGAACCCGATTATGATATTGGAGATCTAAGTGGTTTAAATAATGATGATCTTGTATTTGTTTTTTCTATTAACTGTCTAACCGGAAAATACAATGCAAATGAAATATGCTTTGCAGAAGCATTTCATAGACACGAACAAGGAGCTTTGGGATTAATTGCAGCTTCGGAAGTTTCATATTCTTTTGTGAATGATACTTTTGTTTGGGGAATGTATGATAATATGTGGAAGGAATTTCTTCCTCAATATGGCGGGGCTCCTTCAGAATCTGATTGGATCTTACCTGCTTTCGCCAATGCTGCAGGAAAGTATTTTCTGCAGCAATCGAATTGGCCCTATAACACAAATAATAAAGAAGTAACTTATAATCTTTTTCACCATTTTGGTGGTGCGTTTTCTACAGTTCATTCTGAAATGCCCCAACAACTCATAGTTAGTCACGATGATGAGTTAATGTCTGGATTGGAATCGTTTTATGTTACAGCAAATGAAGGGGCATTGATCGGCCTTTCGGTTAATAGTGAATTGATCGCAACAGCATTGGGAACAGGAGCACCATTAGAGATCACTATCCCTCCACAGGTTCCCAATAATACAATGAAAGTTACTGTTACTAAACAGAATTACTATCGCTATGCTTCTGAAGTAATAATTATTTCTCCGGATATGTATGTGATCTGCTATGATGTGGATTATGTTGAGCTTGGTGTTCATGCAGAAGGATCATATCAGTCTCTTGATACTCTTCAGATCGATCTAACGTTGCAGAATATTGGGATACAGCCAACTGGAAGTACAGTAACAGCGACTCTTACAACAGAGTCAGATAAAATTGTAATAATTAATGATACAATGACTGGATCACAAATTCAAGCTTCATCCTTTATGACCTATACAGATGCATTTACTATTGAATTACTTCCTTTAATTGAAGATAATAGTGTAATAGAATTTGAAGTTGAAATTACTTCGGTTGGAAATACCTGGATAAGTGGATTTGAACTTCATTGTAATGCTCCTATTTTGGAGTATTGGGATTTTACTGTAAATGTACTGGATGGAATTGATCAATTCCTCGATCCGGGAGAGCAGGGAGAAATCTACTTGAATTTTCATAATATTGGAGACGGATATGCTTATAACTCGGAAGTCCAGTTATCCTCAACAGATCCTTATATCTCTTTAAGCGGACTTGATATTATTGAGTCTATTGCTCCTGATTCTATAGAATCTACAACAACTCCAATTATTATTGAAGTTGCAGAAAATTGTCCTATTGAGTATTTTGCTGATATTGATGTATACATAGTTGACAGTAGTGATTTTTCATTTCAATCCACATTCCGTATGCCTATTGGTTTTTTAGCTTACGATTTTGAAAATGGAGATGCCGGTTGGGAACAGTTAATACTTTCAGAGGGTTATATTAATGAATGGCATCTTGAAGACTTCCGTAATAATACTCTTGAGGGTAGTTTTTCTATGAAATGTGGTGGTGTTGGTGAATTATTTTATTCTACCTATATTCATGCTGCTCTTGTCATGCCGGAAATAGAAGTTTTTCCCGGTGCATTAATTACTTTTTATCATTGGATGGATGTAGGTCCTGAAAATAATCCAATATCTTGGGATGGCGGTTTGATAGAAATATCTGTAAATGGTGGAGAATGGGAACAGGTAGAGCCGATAGGTGGTTATCCATGCACAATAATGAATATCCCATCATCTCCATTTGAGGAAGGGACTGAAGTATTTGCTGGGAATATTGATTGGGAGCCGGTTGAATTAGATCTCTCTGCATATTCAGGAATTGCACAGATCAGATTTGTTTTTGGAAGTGCGAGTCTTTTCACTGGTGAAGGTTGGTATATCGATGATATTCATTATTCCAATACTACTGGTAGTAATGATGATACAATAATTCCAATCACAAATAAACTACATGCAAATTTCCCAAATCCATTTAATCCTACAACTACAATTTCTTTCGATATAGCACAAACATCCTCATTTGTGAGTCTTGATATTTACAACATTAAGGGACAGAAAGTTAAAACACTTTTAGCGGATAATCTCGAAGTTGGAAAACATTCAATTACATGGAATGGGAAAGATGATAATAACAAATCAGTTTCTTCTGGAATTTATTTCTATAAAATGAGGACTGCACAATACACTTCAACTAAAAAAATGATCCTTATGAAATAGAAATTAGATATATCAATAACTGTTTATTTGACATTAGCCCCGGTTTACCGGGGCTTTTATTATGAATAGATTCTCTGAATTGATCTAAATGAAAGATTAATTTTATGAGTCATAGTTTTGTTAAAACATAAGTATTTACTTCACTTAAGCTAATTGCTGGAATATTCTTTGGTACATTTATTGCATAGTATCAAATAAATTAATATTGAGGTGATGTTTATGAAAATAAAAATAATATTATTATTATTTATGTTTGTTATAACTATGCTTTCTGCACAAAACATACTAATTTGGGATAGAGACGATGGAGATGAAATATCTAATCCTGAAGAACCATGGACATATGTTGGTTTGGAATCTGGTATAAAAGAAGCACTAACCGCAAACGGTCTTTTTCCGGTTGTAGATACTCTACTTGCGGACGATCTGTCTGGATATGATATTATATTTGCAACTGCCGGTATTTGGTGTGGTGACTGAGGATGGACTCCACCAGATCCGGTCGGATCTGACGATGCACAAAAATTAATAGATTTTTTAGAAACTGGCAAAGCTGTATATTTAGAAAGTGCCATCATGGGTACTGGAGATCATGTTTCATTGCGTCCTTATTTTGGATTGGGTAATCATTCAATACCAAATAATTTATACACAGGAATTGAAACTATTATTGCAGATAGTTCAGAAACTTTTTCAGGATATTCATTAAACTATCTTTATGGAACTAATGCTGATTATGGTCTTGATATACTAGATGCAGAGTTGGGCACTTCTTTTACACATTCTCAAGACGATGCTGTTCGTGGTGTTTATTATGATTCCGGAATATATCGAACAATTGCATCTTCTTCTTTCTTCGGAGCAATGGCTGACGGTACGAACATTACAAAGGCTGATGTTATGCTCCAATATCTTAACTTTCTTATTGGAGATCCGGCACCAAATATTGTTGCATCGGATGATGAACTTAATTTTGGGATTACGTTTCCGGATGTTTCGTATATTAATAATTTAGAAATTTCCAATTTCGGAATAGAGACGCTTTCTGTAACTAATGTAATGATTTCTGGAGAAGGATTTAATTATGCAGGTCCAACTGTATTCGAATTAGAATCTTCTGAACAACAAATTCTTGAAATTGGATTTGAAATTGATGAAACTGGTCTGTACTCAGGTGAACTAATAATTTCCAGTAATGACCCGGATACACCAGAGCTGGTTATTCAATTGTCAGCTGAATGTATCCTGCCTCCGGTAATTCAGTGTGATCCGCTTTTTGTTGATATCGTGCTCACCACAAACCAGATCCATGAAGAGATATTGAATGTTTCAAATATTGGGTATTCTGATCTAAATTGTGAGCTTGTTATCATAGATTCATCTCAATTTGCCGGTTGGTTGATAATGGATCAAGATTCTTTTATAATTCAACCAAATGGGTCTGAAGAAATAATGCTATCTTTCGATCCTGATGGACTTGAAACAGGACAATATTCTGCTGAAATTATAATTTATACTAATGATCCTTCACAGGATGAATTGATAATTCCAATTACAATGACACTGGATTATACAAATGCAGATGACGATATGATATTAGCTACAAGTAAGTTAATAGGGAATTATCCAAATCCATTTAATCCCTCTACCACGATCTCGTTCGAACTAGCTACTGAAAATAACGATAACACAAGAATTGAAATTTACAATTTGAAGGGTCAAAAAGTGAAAGAATTTTCAAATCTTAGAAATCAAACTTCAGTTACCTGGAACGGAGACGATGATAATAATCAACCCGTTTCTTCAGGGATTTATTTCTATAAATTGAAAAGCAGTAGCTATTCTTCTACTAGGAAGATGATCCTCCTAAAGTAATGACGGACAAGTCTTGATGAAATAATATACTGACATGTTGTAATTTACAAATAACTTACAACATACAAATTACAATAAAAGCTTCGAATTTTCGGAGCTTTTATTTTTGCAAATATGAGTCAAAATTAATACTATAAAAAAATTATTCTTAGAAAAATATTTTCATAAAAAAATTGACATGAAATAATAGATAAATCTTTTTCAAACATGTGGATAAAGAAGTGTGAGATTTAACAATTTAAACACTTCTGAACTAATAAAAAATATCCTGCACTTCTTTTTATCTTTGATTTTTAATTAGTTTTGGAAAAAGGGAGTCTTATGAAAACAAAATGTTTTATAATTATATTTTTTTTTACGTTTATCCTTTTTTATCAACCATTATGGGCAGAATGGATCGATCAGGATCCTGGGATAAGCACATTACTGAGAGATACTTACTTTGTAGATAGTAACAACGGTTGGGTAGTAGGAGCCACGAACACAATCCTGCATACAACCAACGGAGGAGTAGACTGGACACCGCAAATAGTAGCTCCATCCTCAAATTATGCTTCCATTTTCTTCATCGATTCATTGGAAGGCTGGGCTGTTGGAGATCTTGGTAAAATAGTACATACTATAGATGCTGGTGAAAACTGGGAAACACTATCTGCAAATGTGTACGAATATCTGGAAGAGATTTTCTTTATTGATAGTGAAAATGGCTGGATTGCCGGAGGTGATGTTTTAGGCCTATCCCAGGATCCAGAGCGATATGTTCTTCATACCAGTGATGGCGGTATAAACTGGGAAACTCAATATTACAGCAGCGGAATTTCCGACTTCCGTTTTATGGGAATTTATTTCTCCGATGCCGATAATGGTTGGGTAGTAGGAGAAGCAGGAACTATCTTTCATACTTCCAATGGTGGTTTGAACTGGATTGAACAAACATCCAACACAAATGTGCATCTGTGGGGAGTGCATTTTATTGATTCAGCTACAGGCTGGATCACCGGATTGGAAGGAACGATCCTTTTTACTGATGATGGAGGAACGAACTGGGAAGTCCAGAATTCAGGAATCTTTGAATCTCTTACTGACATACAGTTTTTTAATGATATGCAAGGCTGGGCTGTTGGTGGAGAATTAGGAACTGCAATGGCTATCTACACAGAAGACGGTGGTGAAAATTGGTATCAAGAAGAAACAAATACAAATGATCCTTTCTTTGGTTTACATTTCGTAGATTTTGAAACAGGCTGGGCTGTTGGTTACAATGGTACTATAGTACATCGATTTGAACCATCCTCAATTCAAGAAGATGAGATTTATATTGAGTTTACAATTCATCAGAATTACCCCAATCCATTCAACCCTGAAACAACAATTGACTATCAACTTCCTGAAAATGCTAGAGCAGAGTTAACAGTCTATAATCAAAAAGAACAGAAAGTTAGGCAGCTTATCAGCGGTCAGCTTTCTGCTGGTAAGCATTCAATAGATTGGAACGGGAAAGACGCTAATGGCAAATCCGTTTCTTCAGGAATTTACTTCTATAAACTTGCAACCAAGAATTTCGAAAAAACGAGAAAGATGATCTTACTTAAATAGGAGGATGTTCTATGAAGAAAATAATTTTAGTAATGATGATAATCACTTCATCCATTCTACTTGCAGATGAATTGACGCATTCAATTGGAATGTCAGCCGGCTACATTTCCGGTAGCGGCATTTCATATCGCCAGATGAATGAAAAGTTTGGTTATCAAATTGCTGGAGGTGCATTTTACAGCTATGAACCTGAAAATGTGGAAGATGAAGAGGACCAGGTAGAATATCTTGGGTGGAACATATCAGGAACATATTATTACATTCTAAAAAATTGGCAAACTTCCAGGTTTTACCTTCTGGCGGGAACTACAATCTTTGATATTTATCATATGACTCAAAATGAATATGGAAATAATGAAGAAGATGAAGTTGAGAATGAGGATGCAACCTACGTTAATGTCGGTATCGGTATCGGTCTTGAATTTCCTTTAACAAAATACCTTCATGTGTCGGTGGAATGGCCATGGTATTATGATGGCAAATTAGAATTTCTTAAATTCATACCTCAGGCGGGTGTGCATTATTATTTCGAATAGAGGTTAAAATGAAAAAAAATATATTTGCTTTACTCATCCTGCTAATGATAACAATATCCTGGGCGCAATCTGATCACAACCTTGGTCTTGCTGTCGGGGTTGCTTCAGGAGCAGGATTTTCTTACAGGCATTTCAATGATACATTCGGATACCAGGTAAACTTTGTAGCAATTGGTACAAAAGAGAATTTTTACATTCCGATCGGTGTTAAAATAATGAGATCATTCCACAATATTGGATTTTCAAAAGCATACTATTTTGCAGCAACATCTGTGTTGCTGGACATTGGTACAGAATCAGAAAATGATCCAATTTTTTCACTTGGTGGAGGAATTGGCATGGAATACACAATTAAGGGGAACCTAAAATTTTCTTTAGATCTACCTCTCTCAATTGTAGACATATTTAAAGCAACTTCCGATGAGAATCGTATGATAATTTTTCCTGTTCCCGAGATTAGTTTATTCTACAATTTCTAAAGGAGGTATGAAATGAAAAAAATAGTTACACTCATAATAATCGTCATGATCACTTCAACTCTTTTAGCAGAAATTGAATTTAAAAAAGGATTCGGTATAAGTGCCGGGATGACTTCCGCGTACGGAGTATCGTACAGATATGTGAATAAAGTATATGGTTTTCAAACGACCTATGGCGGGGGTACGGGTAAATCAAATGCAATTCACTCTATTGGTCTACAATTGATCAAGCCAATACATTCCATTCCCAAAACACGATTTAATATTATTGCCGGCTTCGGTACTTTTGCCAGCTATGAAGATAATCATTTGGATGATATGAGTTATTCCATTGGGATTGGACCGGAAATTGAGATTACATTCTCTGGCAATATGCGTTTTATTATCGGCTCACCATTTACTGTTATATTTCATTATGATGATGACAGCAAATTAGCATCATTTATGCCAGCAATGTCTTTGATCTATTATCTTAAGTAATTAATATATTTAGAAGGAGTGTTGTATTGATATTATCAAGAATGATCAAATTAGAATGAATTAAACTATTCCTCTTTTGCTTTTGAAAGAAAACTGCATGAGTAAAAAGCTGAAGAGGCAAGGAGAGAAAATGAAAACACTTATTTGTATTTTTATTTTATTTATTTCAACTTATTCATACTCGACCATTATCAACGTGCCAGCCGATCAGCCTACCATACAGGACGGAATTATTGCCGCCGTTAACAGTGACACAGTACTTGTGCAGCCGGGAACTTATGTAGAAAATATTAACTTCAATAGTAAAGACATTACAGTCGCATCTCTATTCTTAACAACCCAAGATCCTATCTACATATTACAAACAATTATTGATGGTAATCAAAGTGGTGGAGTTGTAGAATTTGTTAACGGAGAAACCCAAGCGGCACTATTATGTGGATTCACGATCACCAATGGTTACAGCTCTACCAGTGGTGGTGGAATTAGTTGTGTCTATACTTCCAATCCACGGTTAGAAAATTTGGTCATAACTGGGAATTCTGCCGAATACAATGGTGGTGGTATTATCTGTGGTGCATTTGCCAATCCAAGCTTAGAGAACGTTACAATCACAAATAACTCTTCCGGTGGTTCTGGAGGTGGTATATTTTGTTATAATTATTGCAATCCAAGTCTTGAGAATGTAATAATTTCTAATAATACATCTAATCAAGGAGGAGGGATTTGTCTTCTGGAAAGTTGCTCACCAATCCTTGATGGTGTAATTATATCCAATAATTCAGTTAATGGAGATGGTGGTGGAATCTTCAGTGGTATCAATTCAAATCCCAATTTACTCTCAGTAAATATAACAGAAAATACAGCGACAAATGGTGGAGGAATATTCATAATTGAGTCAACACCCAATTTAGAGTTTGTAAATATCATTGGAAATTCAGCAGTCGAAGGTGGCGGGATATATCTTGAAGATTCTGGATCTACTTTGCTAAGCACTACAATAACTGGGAATTCTGCTGTTACCGGCGGTGGAGGATTATACTGTAATAGTTCAAATCCATTATTGTATGATGTAACATTATCAGGAAATTCAACAGAAGGAGCAGGAGGTGGGATTTGTTGTCAGGGATCCAGCCCAGTATTACAAAATGTAACTATTTCTGGTAATTCTGCGAACGAAATTGGAGGTGGATTATTTTGTATTTTGTTTTCAGATCCAAGTTTGGTTAATGTCATAATATCTGATAATGCCGTTTTAAATGCAGATGGTTGGGGTGGTGGAATCTGTTGTTTAACTCATTCATCTCCGAATCTAGAAAATGTAACAATATCCAATAATTCGGCTGATGCTGGAGGTGGGATCCTCTGTGTAGATAGTTCAAATCCAACTTTGGAGAATGTAATTATAACCGGTAACTCTGCTCATGCTGGTGGCGGGATCAACTGTGGTGCTAATTCTAATCCTGAACTTATTGATGTATTGATAAATGAGAACACTGCCACTGCATTTGGTGGCGGAATATCATGCGTTGAATCTGCTCCAAATTTGCTAAATGTAATAATTTTAGAAAATACTTCCAATAAAGGAGGTGGAATACACTGCCAGTACAATTCCAGCCTGAACATGGAAAATGTAACTGTCACTCAAAATACTGCTGGTAATAGCGGAGGGGGAATTTACGCCGAATATTCCAATTTACAGTTTGAAAATTGTGATTTCACAGAAAATTTCGCACAAGGAAATCACGGAGGTGCGATACAATATTGGAACTATGGAGATCCTCTTTATACAGGCATTGAGTATCAAATAGAATTTACGAATTGTAATTTCTCCAGCAATACTGCCCTATTTAAATATGGTGGTGTAGGTTTAGGAAAAGATACTGATGACCTATCAATAATGAATGTCACGATCGATGAATGTGAATTTGTGAATAATATGGCAGATAACTACTGTGGATTAAGACTTTTTGGCAACTCGCTAACCTTTTCTGTTTTGAACTGCATATTTTCCGGGAATGAAGCTATCAATTATTCTGCAGCAGGTGGATTTTCCGGCAATTGCATAGGAGAAATATTTAATTGTCTGATCTTTAACAATACTGCAGCTACTGGTGGTGGGGATTGGAATTCCGGGGGTTTCGTTGTTTGGAATGAAGCATCTGTAAACTTTGTGAATTGCACTTTTGTTGAAAATTCTGCTGCTTATGGTGCAGGACTAACAGTGGGTGGTGGTGGTGAAGCAACCATCACAAATTGTATATTGTGGGGGAATAGTTCAGATCAGATCGGTTTTGGTGAATGGAATGATTTAGGTGGAACTTTGACGGTTAACTATTGTGATATTCAAAATGGAGTTGATTCCATCTACGTTACACCTCTTTCTATTTTAGATTGGGGTGATGGTAATATTGATGATGATCCTCTATTTATAGGTTCAGGAGATCATCCCTTCTCATTGCAAGATATTTCTACATGTGTTAATACCGGCATTCCAGATACAACCGGGTTGAATTTACCTGAATTTGATCTTGCAGGAAATCCGCGTATGTATGGTGGAAGAATTGAAATGGGAGCTTATGAAAACCAGAATGTTGTAAGTTCTGAAGAG
>CAZOCS010000013.1:0-8620 GCA_964578365.1 uncultured Candidatus Cloacimonadota bacterium | reverse complement strand
GAGGGAATTTATTTTTCCAATGATTCTGGAACAAATTGGTCTCCAGCCAATACAATAACTTATCTTTCAGATCTTGCTTTTTCTTCCTCAGGTGTCTTATATGGAATTTTCCCTGATGAATCATGGTCATCTGGACTGTGGAGTTCAGTTGATCATGGGAACAACTGGGGTGTGGAATTCTGGTCTATAAATATGAGTTCAGTAGGTTTTGATTGTGAAAACAATTTATTTGTGGGTTGGAAAGAAGCTAATGTAGATCATGAGGGAATTGCTGTTTGGACACCTGATATTATGGAGTTAACTTTCTTTAATGAAAATTTGGAGAATACGAATATTAATAAAATTACATTTCACCCAATGATAGACTGCAATAACATTATTTGTTGTACAGATGGTGGTGTTTATCTTCTTTCAGATTATCTTACAATTGCAGATCAGCATATTGTACAACAATCAAATTTCAAACTTTCCAATTATCCAAATCCTTTCAATCCTGAAACTACTATCAGTTATCAACTTTCAGAAAACAGTGAGGTAGAACTTAAAATCTACAACATCAAAGGAAAGAAAGTGAAACAGATTGTTAGCGATCAGCTTTTAGCGGGTCAACATTCAGTGGTCTGGAATGGGAGAGATGACAATGGTGAATCAGTTTCAAGTGGAATATATTTCTATAAACTTAAAACAGATAACTACGAAGAAACCAAAAGGATGATCTTATTAAAGTAAGGGAATTTACCTAACAATTCTCAGAAAGTTGATAGAAATTGATGATTATATGATCATATTTTGGAGGGCAAATGAATAAGATCCTAATGATCTTTTTAATTATATCTTTATTTTTCATTGATGGTTGCACTGTCATTGGTCTAGAGATTGGAAGCATGATTCATAAAGAAGACCCAATAGATTTTCATGAAATGGAATATGCAGAAGAAAATAGTTGGCTTACAATTTCTTTGATAAATAATGAAGTTATTAGGGGTCAATTTATATCTTGCTCCAATGATACTCTATATGTAACTTATAAATCTCCAAAAAATTTTACTCCAATTTCTAATAACCAGTTCTTATCAATTTCATCCAATAAAATTGTATACAAATTACCGATAGACCAAATAAGTGATATACAAATCCATAAAGGAGATAATAGGATTTTGGGAGCAATAGTAGGATTTATAATTGATTTATCCATTTTTTGGTATTTAAGTACAATGACTATAAATTTCAATATTTCATTAAATTAGCAGTTTAATATGTAAGTAGGAATAACGAGTATATTTACGAAAGTAATAGTTGTTGAAATCTTATTCTAACTATAATAAAATTTATTTCAATAACAATACTTTTCTAACCTTTGTTTTTTCTCCGTTATTGAGGCGTATAAAATATACACCGGAAGCTACAGCATTATTAAAGTTATTCTTTCCTTCCCAGATATACTCATGATTCCCAGAAGGTAGAACTTCTTTGCATAGAGTTCTTACTTTTTGTCCCTTAATATTATAAATAGATAGTTCCACTTTACTTTCTTCAGGAACGTTAAAGCGAATATTTGTGGATGGATTGAAAGGATTTGGGAAGTTGATAAAGTTATATGCAGTAGAGATAATATCATTAGAAGATGCAACATCATTGCTTACAATAATGTTGCCGGAGATCGTTCCAATTTGTGATGGAATAATTGAATAAATGTAATTTCCACTTGTTAGTTGATTCCAGCTGTTGCCATCGATCTGAATATCAGCATGATACCCTTCAGGAAGTTCCAGCAATTCGAATTCTAGGGTTACTGCACTTAAGATTTGGGTTTCCAAAACAAAATTCCACAGTTTAAACTCTGGAATACCTGTTTCTAGAGATGACATTATTTCACGATTCAATTCAGAATAAATGAATAATGAATCGAGTTGCGGATCTTTTGGAAGATACATTTTAATTCCGTATTCTACAGGTTTTACAGGTGCCTCTGGTAGATCATAAGCATTATCAAAACTATCCGTAGCATTTTCACTGCAACCTATTATGATTTCATCACCATCAGTTTGAATTGCAGATATCGATACTTCCCAATCTGCATCAGGGATAGTATGAAAACCGCTAAAATATGGAGAGAACCTACATTCCATATTATCAAAATTCTCTTCATTTACAAATAGATAGAATGATTCATACGGATATATAACATTCGCTTTTATAAATTCTCCATCTCTGTAAACATAAGCAACATTCGCTATTAGCTCTTGTCCTACTGCATAATCGAAGTGGTAGGTATAAACAGAATTTTTAATTTTAAGGTCACGTGGATCAAAGGAACATAAGTATGGATTTGGTACAAAATTCCACCCAGGTTCTAAGGCTAAATTTGTAACCTCTTTGAGGATCGAATCTGTATATGTGAATGATCCATCTATCTCTGCATTAAGCCAGTATCCTTCTCCAAATTCAAACAACTCAGAAGTTTCAAAATTATTAAATGGAATGGGGAACAGCAACTCAGAATTTATTCCAAATATCTCTGAGGATAAAAATGGTTCATCACTGATCCAGGGATTAGTGATCAGCTGCCAGCCTTCTGTGAACTCAATTGTATATTCTAGAGGTACTATTCCATAATAATTTGTAGAACTATACTCATAAACTGTTCCATCTGTAGAGTGAACACCAATAATAATTTGAGCATTATGTATTTCAATATTCTCAGGAGTTTCCCATATATATTGTTCTTCCTGTCTTTCCACATATTCAGCTATTACAATATTAGTATCTTCATTCTGCAAAGAGATGTCAAAATAATCTATTAATTGATAAACATGGGAATTCCACTCGATCAATAATTCATCTCCACCCTGCAGAAGTTGATTTTGTGTAAATGCAAAATTAATATATGGATGCAAATCACCCCAATATAATTCGAAATCGTAATATGTAGTGTCTTCAGCAAAGAAACCATGGTTTTCTGCAACCAGATCTATGATCAGATCGGTCTGCAGATCTTTCAAAAATAGATTACCATTCTCATTCATGAATCCTGGATCAATTGATATTTTTATCTGTTCATTCAGCTGATTGGTCTTTACCTTCATATCCCAAATCTTGTAATCTTCAAAAGGTGAGAATTCACCATGTACTTCCTGTTGAAGATACACCCCATTTGGTGTCCAATACTGCTCATAAAAAGCTGAGTAGATATAATCATCTGGTAAAACAGTGATTTTTTCAATATCATAATCATCATCTTGATAATCTGTAGCAAATTGATTTTTTGAGAATGTAACAGAATCTATGATAGTGTATGTAGAATTATAGACATATATATTGAAGTAATCATTTGGTGAACAGCTTACAAATGGATTATAAAGAAATTCATCACCATTTTCATTCTCAGATGATATTTGATAAGCATAGACCAAACCATTTTCTAACTCAGAATCGAAGTAAGAATATTCTTCATTTGGATTTTGTGTACCTGCCAAATCCGGATTTGTGACCCAGCTATCGATCAAGATAAATTCCTCTTCCTCTAGCTTTCTATAAATATTGAATCCCATATTCCCTTCTTGTTGGGCTGCTGTCCATTTAACTTCAGCAGAAGAATCTAATCCAATTGCAACAAGATATTCGATTATAGTTGGTGATGTGAACACTTCCAATTCTGCTGAGATGGGAGAGTAATTTCCATTTTTATCTAAAGCACGTATCTGGAAAAAGTAATTACTATTTATAGCAAGATTATTTACTCCATAACTGCTTCTCAATGGGCTGGCAAAATAATAGTAGTTATCACGGTTAATAAGTGTATGATTGTAAGGAGTTATCGGCTCATTTGCGATAAGGATCTCGTACGTATGAAAATCGTAGGAAGATATAGATTCCCATCCCAGATCAATTGAATTGTGATCAATATTGTACGCAGCAAAGTTTTGGGGAGTAGGTGGAATAAGTCCATCATCAAGTTCCAAGGCCGCAGGGAGGATCTCCGTCATTGCATTTATCCAATATGAATAATAAGATAGTGTTTTATCAAAAAGCATATCCATTTGGAACATATTGGTTTCCGTATCAAATCCATAGAACCATTTATAATTTTCTTCCGTTTCTTCGTAGCAGCCGGGAAGTTCATCCATTTCCATATGGAAGAAGGGATCAAAGATATCATAACTATTCCAATATGAGTAAGTATAGAGTCTTTGTTTATTTCCGCTGTATCCCGGAAGATCAACATTATCATTTACGGGGTACGGATCACCTTCCCAATTATAGAATAGAAAATCATAAATAGAATAATTTACAGAATAATAATCATTCAGCAAAACCTCTGAATTGGATCCTATTGTGTTCTGCGGAATTACAACATGATCCGATGCATTTATCATGTCTAGGTGCATATCGGATAGATCTCTAATTGGGAGATTAGGACAACTGTTCATTGCTGAGATCTGATTGTCCGGATGGTCATCATGTCTGTCCCAATCATAACTATGTATTTGTGCTGAAAATTCTCTTTGATTAAAAATTCCCCTTATGTTGTCACAAAAAGATTTATAAGCGATATTAAAAACTAAATCGTCATTTCTGGAAGGATCACACAAAGATTTAGAATTGGAATAACTACCTTGATTAGTCCACAATACTTCTCTTCCAGCACCGGAGATTAACAAGAATTTTGCATTCCAGTCTTCAAAACTTTCATACCCGATAACAGTTGATATGAAATCATCATTTGGGTGCGGAACTGTTACTATTACCGGATTTGTTGATTGCGGATTATGAATGAAAAGTCCCCAACTATAATCAAAAGATCCCAACTCATCATCATAAGTGTCAATTGTTCCATTTCCATCATAATATTCCGGATTTAATGTTTCGCGTAACATATAGTAAGTATTTCCTGTATCTGTATCGTTAAATTCTACAACTTGATAAGGAAAACTAAAAAGATCCAGTATATTTTGGGTTGCTGTATAATTTTCTGCAAGAAAAGCATCAATGACATATTGCCATTGCTCCAGCATAGTTTCATCCGGTAAAACAAATTCTCCAAATCCCTCTGATTGTATATCCCATGGAGAGTATAAATTATAGCCTTCATCTGCTATCCCCTCGGTAACATGAGATATCCAGTTATCATATTCACACTCTTCTGTATAACCATAGAGAAAATCTGCGAATGATGCTGTCTCTATTACTAATGTAGACGCCTCTACCCATATAAAAAGGGATAAGATCAGAAAAATTATTCTCTTCATTAACTAACTCCATTTTTATGGATGTAATTATATGGCTATCTGTCAAACAATTTTTGTTTCTTTATCACTATGAACTTGACATTAATATGGTTATTTCAAGCTGTGCAACTTGCAATACTATTTTAGCTAATTAGCTGGAATAATTGTTGCATTATAAATATATGTTAAATAAAATTAAGTTATGGGAGTAATGATGCAAAAAGAAAAAATATTTTTATTAATTCTATTGATATCAATATCAACATTGATTTTGGCTCAAGATTTTGAAGGATTTGAATCTGGAAATTTTTCTACTTATGAGTGGCAATTAAGCGGAAATGCGGATTGGTTTGTTACAAATAGCAATCCTTATCAAGGAACGTACTGTGCACAAAGCGGGGATATTGAAAATAGCCAGACATCTGTTTTAGAGGTTACAAGAGAGATAACAGATAATGGAACGATCAGTTTTTATTGGAAAGTTGATAGTGAATCTAATTGGGATTATCTTAAGTTTTATCTTGATGGAACTCTGATCGATGAAATATCGGGTAGTGTCGGATGGACACAGATCACTACTAACGTTTCTTCTGGTTCACGCAATTTCAAGTGGGAATATTATAAAGATGGTAGTGTTACTACAGGATTAGATACCGGGTGGATCGATAATATTGTTTTCCCTCCAACAGTTACTTACGATAATGACCTTGCAGGAATGAGTATAACAGGTAACACAGTAATAAATGCCGGTAATACTGAAAATTATGACATATCAGTCAAAAATGTTGGTAATATTCCCCAAAATGCTTATACGGTTAAACTGTATAAAAATAATGATGAAGAGTTAAATTCGATCGATATTAACCAGACGATAGCTCCCGATGAAACTGTTGTTCATAGTCTTGTTTGGAATGTTCCTGCAAATGAACCAATTGGTTCTGTTGACATTTATGGAAAAGTAATTCTTGCAGGAGATGAGAATAGTAATAACGATGAAACTAATACATTGGACGTAGAGGTCTTCCCACCAGGTATCATAGAGATAACAGTAGGAGAGGGAACTGATTTGAATACAAGAACACCACTTTGTTTTGAACATAAAAACAGTCTTAGTGAAATAATTTATTTTGCCGATGAATTAGCAGGTGCAGAAGGAATGATAACTGCGCTTACATATTATAATAACTTTTCTACTAATCTGATCAATAAACCAACGGCAATATGGCTGGGAGAGACTACACAGACAAATCTAACAGATGGCTGGATACCGTCAACATCGTTGACAGAAGTTTTTAATGGTACCGTTTCTTATCCTTCGGGAACGAATGAAATAACAATTGAACTCACTACTCCCTATTTTTATAACGGTGGAAATTTGGTTGTAATGGCTCACCGTCCAATGGATACCCAAAATTTTAGTTCTTTAGATTATTTCTTCCATGATGAAACTTTGGAACATATTGATAGAACCAGATATGAACGTGATAATACAATTGTGTTTGATCCCGCAAATCCACCTGAAGTTAGTTATACTGGTGAGTTTTTTGCAAATACTACATTTACATTCTTCCTAGGTTCTATGGGAGAAGTTGAAGGGTATGTTCTTGATGAAAATGATAATCCACTAGAAGGAGCTGAAGTAACTATTGAGGAAACTCAAACTGTTACCTACACAGATAATCAGGGATATTATCACTTTGGAAATGTAATTATTGGAGTTTACAACTTTACAGCATATATGACAGGTTACTCTCCGCAAACTATTAGTGACGAAGTTTTTGAAGATGAAATAACTCAGGTAGATTTTAATCTTATTCCACTTGGTACTGTATCAGTTTCTGGTCATGTTGTTGGAAGTGATCTTCCCGGTGTAGGATTGGAGAATGCTTTAGTTGAAATTATTGGATTTGAAAATTATCAAACAACTACTGATGCAAATGGTGATTTTATTATAGAGGATGTTTACACAAATATAACTTATGATATAATTATCACTTATGAAGGTTATGAAAATTATATTGATGAGATATCTGTTGGTGGTTCTCCCTTGGATCTGGGAACAATAATATTAAGCGAGATAGCATATCCGCCTGGAAATGTTCAAGCTATTCAGAATCCGGAAGGAACTGAAGTAGCGCTTTCGTGGAGTCCTCCCGGGCAGGGTGGCGGTGAATTCCGCTATGATGACGGGGAATATGATTTCCCATTAGGCTACAATTCTACTCCACCAAATGCTGTCTTTGGAGCTGTTCATCCAAATATTTCCGTTGTACAGGAAATTCAATGGTATCTCAGTTCGGAATATGCTTCTCATACTCAAGTTAAATTGTATCTTTTTGGATTAAATGAAGATAATCTACCAGATGCTGATGTTGTGCTATATGAATCTGGTTTTGTAGATAATATAGATAACGAATGGAATAGTCATTTCATTACCATTCCGGTAGAAGCTTATGAAGGTTTCTTTGTAGGTGTTTCTACACCTAATGAATATACTTCTATAGGAATGGATGATGGCGTTGGAGAACCTTGGGAATTTCAATCTGGAACCCAATTTTGTAAAGAAGATTGGACAACGCCTGGCATCTGGACTGATGTTGTTTCTTATGGCCCAAATTATGAGCGTAATTTTATGATCCGTGCCTATGGAATTAATTTAGGAAATACGCTTGCTGATGATATCGTTATCCCTAAGGTTAATAATACTGCATTGGAAAACAGATCATTTGAGTTTTACAATGTTTACAGGTTCTATGATTATCAACATAATACACCTGGTAGTTGGGAACTTATTGCAGAAGGTGTTGAAGATACGGTCTATGTAGATCTCGATTGGGTTAATCTTCCCAATGCAACATATCAATTTGCTTTAAAATCTGTTTATACCAATGGAATAGAATCGTTACCGGCATTCTCGATACTTATTAATAAAACATCAGCTTCTACTGATGATTCACCGCAATTAGTGACAAAGCTTATTAGTAATTATCCTAATCCGTTCAATCCAACAACAACAATTTTATTTGAATTGAACAACGAAAACTCTGAAATTATAGAATTATTGATCTATAATATTAGGGGTCAAAAAGTGAAACAACTTGTTGGTGCTCAACTTGCATCTGGTAAACATTCAATTACATGGAATGGAACTGATCAAAACAATAAGCCGATTTCTTCGGGAGTATATTTCTATCGATTGATCACTGATAATAAGATAATTGGGACAAAGCGGATGCTGCTATTGAAATAGCACCGAAAAGATTACAGATCATAGGCTCATCCGGTTATAACAGGATTGAGCCTATTTTTTATTTTAATACACTTAATCTATAAACACAATTAATTTAGGAAATACGCTTGCTGATGATATCGTTATCCCTAAGGTTAATAAT
>CAZOCS010000012.1:0-35910 GCA_964578365.1 uncultured Candidatus Cloacimonadota bacterium | reverse complement strand
TAGATACCGTTCAACTAAAAAACTGATAACAACTATAGCGAATCCTGTGTATAACATATATGAAGCTGGTTTGATATAAAATAGCATTAACAATAATAGTGAATTTGCAACTGTTATTTTTTTGAAGAAATAAAAAAAACTAAACATTAATACAATTATTAATAGCTTAATAAAAAGATACCTATTATCTTGAAGGTTAACTGCAATATAAAGACTAATGAAACTAATGATTAGAACTAAAAATGTTGATTGAACCGATTTAATCAAATTCATTCACCCAATTTCAATCTCTTTATAAATGTTTGAAAATTTGAACTTCTAAATATTGACTCTCTCATTAAAATAACAATTGAACTCATAATTAGAGCAGAAAAAAAAGCAATTATGCATATTAGTGCTCTTCTAGGTCTAGATCTTTTCCCAGATGGTACAGCACGATCCAATACTTCTATTGTTGGTAAGTCACGGATTTCCTCAATTTTTGCACTTTCTAATTGAGGATATAAATATTCAAACACATTTTTTTGAATTGTGAGTTGAGTTTTTATCTCTGAAAATTCAAGTAATAAATCTGGTATTTCACTGAATTCAACACCATATTTAATTTTATTTGGTATTTCGTTATTCTCAAATTCATCGATCTTCTCAGTTAATATTCTATCTTTCTCTACCAATGCTAATACTAATGGTGATTTTTTTGAATAGATTTTCTTTTGATATTGTAGTTCAATATCATTAGTGATCTTTTGCGAAACAAGATTAGAATATAAAGTTATACTAGAATTCATTTGTGCATCAAGATTGATTAAATTATTTTTCTTCTGAAAAGCGTTTAAAAAAAGTGAGAGACTATCTATTTCGAACTGAACTTTCTTAACTCTTTCCTCAATGAATAATCTCTTCTGTTTTCCTTTGCTCATCCTACTACTAATATTATACTGTTCTAGCTGGGAGGTGTAGAAGTTTGCAATTTTTGCTGAAAAATATTTATCCTTAGACTCAATGGAAATTGATAATAATCCACTTTCTTCATCCAATGATGTTTTCTTCATTGTTGTATTCAATTTTTGCATAGCCTCATGCATTCTTGCTAAACTATCGGAACTTGTTATTTCAAAATATTCTATTAAATTAAATTTATGAATAACCTCTTCAGAAAAAGTTCTGCTATTTATTATGTTAAGTAAATCTTGTCCCTCAGAACCCATTGATGTGCTAAATATGGAAGAACCAATACCTAAAAAAGATGTTCCAATGTTAACATTTGAATTTTCATTTTTAACAGGTAAAATCATCGTGGTTGATTGCCAATATTTTGGTGTTATTAATGAATATGTAACAGCTACAATAGACACAAATACTGTTAGAATAATAATAAACTTCTTATGCTTAGCTAAGACCAGCAATATATCCAAAATATCTATTTGCTTGTTTTCCATATATAATCCTTTATAATTAATTTTTGTTTATATTTTTTAATGTTGTTTCTCTGTCAATTGAAAACATCATTACTTGCTATACTTCGTTTTCACCTCTACCCTTTCACATTCATTATAAATTGCGCAAGTAGAGCATTTAGGATTTAAGGGAGTGCAATGATTCTGACCAAATGCTACAAGGTAAGAATTGATATTGATCCAATACTTTTTAGGTAATTTCTTGCGCAGGACCATCTCTGTTTCGAAAGGAGTTTTGGTCTTTATATAACCGAATCTATTGCAAATTCTATGAACATGAACATCAACACAGATCGCAGGTTTCTTAAAGGCAATTGCGCGAACCAGATTTGCTGTTTTCCTACCAACACCCGGCAACTTGACAAGATCATCAATTTCTTCTGGAACATCATTATTAAATTCTTCTTTAAGTTTTAGGGGAAGTTCTTTTAAATATCGTGCTTTATTTCTATAGAATCCAACCGGATAGACAATTTTTTCTAATTCTTCTACAGTGTAATTATTTAGATCTTCCGGTTTATTAACCGTCTCAAACAGTCTATGAGCGACTTCGGAAGTTGTTTGATCTTTTGTTCTAGCACTTAACATTGTTGTTACCAATATTTTAAATGGATCTTTCGTTTGAGCTTCAATAAGATCAACAACAGGAGCCGGATAACTTTTAAATTGTCTCTCCAGAATTTTATAAATTTTATTAATATCCATATTCTTACCTTATCTTGAATGAAAAAATTGGTCGGGATGATCCCGATTTATCGGGACGACCTTTCGCTCAAAGGATCGGTTATCCACTACCAAAATCATAATAAGTTCAATTTAATATAACCAATAAATGGTCGGGATGAGAGGATTTGAACCTCCGACCTTTCGCCCCCCAGACGAACGCGCTAACCGAGCTGCGCTACATCCCGACGGTGGACATATTTGAAATATCATTATTTGCTGACAAGTTATTTTATGTGAATAATTGACATCTTTCATGAATTTCCATTTCTGGTTTATGAGGTATAAATGAGCATTGTATCAGTTTCTAATATATATCATAGCTTCGGAGTTGAAAAACTTTTCCAGGCATTAAGTTTTTCCATCGAACATAATAGTAGAATAGGACTGGTTGGCAAAAATGGTAGTGGTAAAACAACTCTTTTTAATATGTTCACTCAAAACTTAATTCCGGATAAAGGAAAGGTACATAGATCTAAAACTGCGAAAATATCATACCTTACACAAGAACCAGAACTAGATGATTCTATCACTTTGAAAGAATGTGTACTGCAATCACGTCCAGATCATTTTAAACTCAATGAACAGCTTAAGGAAGCTGAACAGAAATTGGCTCATGACGATTCCCAGAAAAACTTGGATTATTATTCACAATTACAGCAAAGATTTGAATTGGCCGGTGGATATCACTTCAATACAGAGATGAAGCTGGTTCTTACAAGTTTGAATTTTCCAAAAGTTGTTTGGGACATGAAAATTAATAATTTCAGTGGAGGGGAAAAAACCAGGATTCAATTAGCAACAATTCTTCTTCAACCCTTTGATCTACTGCTTTTAGATGAACCGACAAATCATCTTGATATTGAGATGATATACTGGTTAGAAAAGTACCTCTCTTCATTGGATAAGCCTTATCTTATCATATCTCATGATCGTCATTTCTTAGATAATACGGTAACTAAGATCGCTGAGATCAGAAATTACGCAATTGATCTCTATTCTGGAAATTATAGTCAGTATAAAGAACAATTACAAATGCGGTTGGAGCTACAAGAAAAAACTTTTCGTAAACAACAGAATAAAATTGATAGAATGGAAAAGCAAATCGATCAATACCGCATTTGGGGTCGTGCAAGAGATAGCGAAAAAATGTTCGTCAGGGCAAAAGAACTCGAGAAAAGATTAGATAAAATTGAAAAAGCTGATCTTCCAAAAAAAGAAAAGAAGATCAAACTTAACTTTGAAACTGAAAAACGAAGTGGAAATGATGTATATACTTTCGAAAACATGAGCTTTGGATTTCCCGGGAATACATTAGCTTCCAAAGTAAATTTAAGAATTTTCTACCAAGATAAAATTGCAGTTCTAGGTAAAAATGGCTGCGGTAAAACTACTTTACTTAAGCTTCTGAACGAGAAAATACTACCTCTTTCAGGAAGGGCAAAAAAGGGTGCAAGTTTGCAAATTGGCTATTATGATCAAATGCATCTAGAACTTGATGATTCATTAACTGTTATGCAAACAATATGGCAGCTGGTTCCAATTGCCCCTAAGGGTTACGTGTTTTCTTATCTGGCAAAATATGGTTTCACTGGAGATGAGGTTGAAAAGCAAGTTTCTGTTCTTAGCGGTGGAGAAAAAGCCAGATTATTTTTGGCAAAATTAATCCATGGCAAACCAAATTTTTTAATTCTGGATGAACCAACAAATCATCTTGACATCAATATGATCTCATACCTTGAAGATGCTTTAAAAGAGTTTGACGGCACAATTGTATTTGTTTCTCATGATAGGTATTTTATAGAGAAAATTGCTGAGAAGAAATGGATATTTAATTCCGGAACAATTAAGGAAACTACACAAAAATTAGATGATCTCTTCTTTCAAAAAGAGAAAAAGAAGAAAAATGAAAATAAAAAGCCAAGAAATATTAAAAATCGCAAAACAAATCCGATCATTTTAAAGAAATTATCAGCAGTAATCGAACAAACTACGGATCTCCTCAATACAAAAGTTGAGAGACTTAAGTTAGTAGAGGTTGAATTTACTAATCCGGATATTTATAATGATCGGCAAAAAGTAAAATCTTTGACAGACAAGAGAAAGCGAATAAATAAGGAAATTGTGGATATTAAAAAACAGCTTGATAAACTTGAGGATGAATATTTGGAGTTAATATGAAGATAGGATTCACTACATCATTCCCAGTTGAAGTTGTATTTGCTGCCGGGCATATACCAATAGATATGAACAATATTTTCGTAACCGGAAATGCGACCGATTTTGTGGAACAAGCTGAATTTGATGGTTACCCTCGAAATATATGCAGTTGGATTAAAGGAATGTACAGCGTAGCACTCTCTTCTGGAATAGATGCTGTGATCGGTGTTGTAGAAGGTGATTGCTCCAATACTCATTCTTTGATGTCTACGCTTACCGACAAAGATATCGAGGTAATTTCATTTTCATTCTCGCATAATAAAGATAGAAAAAAAATTGCAGATGAGATAGATAAACTTGAACAATATTTCAATGTTAAACATTCTAAAGTTTTAGAGGTAAAATCGCGACTGGATAAGATAAGAAAAAAATTGATAAGATTAGATGAACTCACATATAAAGAGAACAAAGTAACCGGATTGGAAAATCATCTCTGGCTGGTGAATTCATCAGATTTTAATGGAGATCCTGATGATTTTGAAAGAAGACTGGATAAGTTCATTTTGGAAGCTGAGAAGAGAGAACCTATCAAAACCGATTTTCGATTTGGATTTCTGGGTGTTCCCCCCATTATTACAGATCTTTATGACTTTCTTTTGGAACATAAAGTAAATATTGTTTTTAATGAGATCCAAAGGCAATTCAGTATGCCCTCTTTGAAAAAAGATATTGTTGACCAGTACTTACATTACACTTATCCATACACGATCTTTGATAGATTAAAAGATATTCAAACTGAGATAAAAGAACGCAAAATTGACGCTGCAATAAGTTATTCACAATCATTCTGTCACCGACAGATCGATAATATTCTCATAAAAAAATATATTGATATTCCTGTACTCACGATCGAAGGTGATCAACCAGGTGAATTGGATGCACGTACAAAACTCAGGATCGAAAGTTTCCTGGATATGTTGAAATATTAAAAGAATTATGCGTAGTAAATTAGGATTATGCGTAATTTTATCGCTGTTTGTTTCACTCCTTTTCTCTCAAAATGACTATTTAAACTACGAAAAACAAATTTCAGAATTAATTGCAAATATTGATAAAGATAGCGTTTCAATATTAATAGAAAAATCTGAATACAAGCTAACCATGCTGTACTGCAATGAGAAAATTAAAAGTTATCCTGTTGTTTTTGGATCAAATCCAATTGATGACAAACTACGACAAGGTGATAGTTGCACTCCCGAAGGAATATTTAAAGTTCGTGCACTCTATCCGCATAAAAGCTGGTCCAAATTTATTTGGATAGACTATCCAACAGAAGATTCATGGAAGAAACATAATACAGCTAAATCTTCTGGGTTAATCACAGAAAATGCATCTATCGGAGGAGAGATAGGAATTCATGGAGTTCCCAAAGGATACGATAACATGATAGATGAAAAATATAATTGGACTCTTGGCTGCATTTCACTAAAAAATCCTGATATTAATGAGATTTATTCTATAATAAAAGTAGGAACTAAAATTGAGATCAGACATTGAAATAAGAAAACCTGAAACAAAACAGGAATTTGACAAATATTTTGATCTTCGCTGGCGAGTTTTACGAAAACCATGGTCTCAACCAAAAGGAAGTGAACAGGACGAAATGGATAACGATGGTATTCATATTATGGCAATTATAGGTGATAAAGTAATCGGCTGTGGACGTGGTCATTTTAATTCCTCAATAGAAGCTCAAATTCGTTATATGGCTGTTGATGATGATTTCCAGAGACTAGGAGTTGGTTTAAGGATTTTGATAGCTCTGGAAGAAGAATTGACAGAAAATGGAGCAAAAGAGATTATATTAAAGGCTCGTGAAAATGCTGTTTCACTTTATGAGAAACATGGATATGAGATTTATCAAGAAGGTGAAATATTATTTGGTGAGATCAAACATTATTGGATGAGGAAAAGATGAAAATAGATCTTTTAATTAAAAATGGATTAATTCTTGAATTTGATAAAGTACCTGAAATAAACAGCATAGCTATTTCTAATGGTAATATTCTGGAAATAGGCAAAGACATAGAACTGAGATATGATGCAAAACAGATCATAGATGCAACCGATAAAATTGTGACGCCTGGTTTTGTGAATACTCATTCCCATGTGGCAATGAGCTATTTCAAAGGTCTGGCAGATGATCTTCCCTTGCAGGAGTGGTTATCAAAACATATCTGGCCAGTAGAAGGAAAATTCCTATCTGAAGAATTTGTGGAAGATGCTGCTCTGCACGGTTGTACCGAAATGATAAAAAATGGAATTGCTACATTTAGCGACATGTATTTTTTCGGAGATCAAACAGCCAAATCTGCTGAGAAAATTGGAATTCGTGCAATTTTAGGTGAAGGTGTTCTAGATTACCCGGTAGCTAACTACAAGAATGCAGATGAGATATTTTCGTACATTAGAAAAATGCATAATAAACATAAGAAAAGTGAACTCATCGATTTTGCAGTAGCACCGCATGCAATTTATACTTGCGGAAAAGAGAATCTTATTAAAGCAAAAGATCTTGCACAAGAATTAGGAATTTTGCTTCATCTTCATCTATCCGAAACTAATAAGGAAGTAGAAGATTGCGTAAAGAAAACCGGTTTGCGTCCTGTTGAATATCTGGATTCGATCGGCTTTTTCGAAGGTGATGTAATAGCAGCTCATGCTATTTGGTTGGATGAAAATGAGCAGAACATCCTTTCTGAGAATAATTCCTCGATAGCTATAAATACAAGCAGTAACCTCAAATTAGCTTCTGGGATAACTTCATTTAAAAGCCATATAGAACACGGTATAAACCTCAGCATTGGTACTGATGGTGTTGCTGCCAATAATAATCTGAGTTTTTTGCAGGAGATCAGTTTAATGGCCAAATTACAAAAAGCTTTGAATTATGATCCTACGATCTTACCAGCAGAAGATATGATACAAATTGCAACTATTGGTGGCGCAAGAGCTTTGAAAAAAAGTGATCAGATCGGTTCAATTGAAGTTGGTAAAAAAGCCGATATTATCCTCGTTGATATAAATAACATAGAAGCACAACCATTGTACGATCCATATTCACATCTTGTTTATTCATTAACTTCAGAGCAAATAAAAGATGTAATTATAAATGGGAAGATCGTTATGAGAAACAGACAGTTAATAAATATTGATGAAAAAGAATTGATCGAAAAAGCAAAATATTATCAAAAAAGGATAATTGAATTCAATTCTAATAAATAAACATAAATATAAACTACTTTAAATTCCTTGCCATTATTTAGTAAAATTCAAATATTCGGTGTGTTTTAAAAATTTTAGTAATAAGGAGTAAAAAGATGAAAAAAACATTCTTAATTATTTTTATTATGACTTTTGTTTTCACCTCATTAGCCTGGAGTCTTAAGATTGGAGGAAAAATACTGCCGGATAACATTACAGCGGGTGATAATGAACTAACTATTAATGGAGCAGGATTGCGTAAAAAAGTGATTATTAAGGTTTATGCCTGTGCATTATACTTAATGGAAAAAGAAAATGATGCAAAAGCTATCGTAGAAGCTGATAAACCGATAGCTGTTAAAATGCACTTTATTTATAAAGCAGTTGATCCTGAAAAACTTATCGATGCCTGGAATGCCGGATTTAGTAAAAGTGACATCTCCAACTTGCAGGATGAAATAAAAACTTTTAATTCCTACTTCACAAAAGATGCATTAAAAGATGATGTATATGATATTGTTTATGTTCCGGAAGTTGGGACTTCTGTTTATATGAATAATGAACTTAAAGGAACAATTCCTGGCTTGGAATTCAAAAAAGCAGTTTATTCTATCTGGTTGGGAGAGCAAACCGAACTTCCAAAACTAAAAAAAGCAATGCTTGGAATATAGGTAATTTTATCTCCTTCCTATAAATAAGAATAGAGGAATATTTGAGTAATAAAGTTAAGCAGATCAAATGCCGTAATTGCAAAAAAATGGTAAGTTCTAAAGCTAAGAGATGCAAATACTGTGGTACTGTGCTTAGAATGTCTTTAGCTGGGCTTATTATCACAATTGGTTTTATTATTTCTGTTATTGCTATAGTTTTAATAGGAGTATTACAAAGCGGGTAGAGTATTCGGTAATAAGTTTTTTACTGCTAAAAACTTAGAAATAATATATTTGACATTAAAAAATAATTGCTAAATTTATTGCAGTTATTAGCGGGAGTAAATTATGGAAAATGGAATAATTTTTGGAAATAAGATATTTGATGTAGTGTTTGTTGCTCTGTTCACAGCACAAGCATTAAAAGTTATCATTAGCCTTTTTACTGAAAGAAGATTAAACTTCCGCAAATTTTTGGATACCGGCAGCATGCCAAGTTCTCACACATCATCTGTCGTTTCGTTAGCTACTGCAATCGGTATTAAAGAGGGAATTCAATCATCACTCTTTGCTATCAGTGTTGTATTTGCTGTAGTTGTAATGTATGATGCAACCGGAGTACGTCGTGCAGCAGGAAAACAAGCTTCTGTTTTAAATAGGATTGTTAGTAATATTAAAAAGCGTGAAGGCTATGCGATCATCGAAGAGAATCTGAAGGAGTTATTGGGTCATACACCTCTAGAAGTGTTTGGTGGTGCTATTCTTGGCGTTATTGTAGCTTTTCTAATGTACTAACTTTTAATTAATGAATTAAACTATTTATTGGATATCTATTAATATTATTGACACATTGACTTCCCTTTTTCGAATTTGCTAAAAAATGTATCTGGGAAGAATTGAATGAGTAAAGATCTTAAAGCACAGAAGAATTACAAAATATCCAAATCAAAAGTTGGTTACACTCCTCTAAAAGAAACTCCACTTAAAACGTATAAAGAACTTGGTTTCATGAGCGGATTAGAAGTTCATCAGCAGCTTAAGACAAAAGAGAAATTATTCTGTCGATGTCCTGCGGGATTATATAGTGATTTTACAAATTACGATGCAGAACTTATCCGGCATATGCGTCCTACACTCTCTGAAATGGGAACTTACGATGGAACTGCTCTAATGGAATTTCGAACCAGAAAAAACATCACTTATCGTATTAAGAACGAAACTACATGCACTTATGACGTCGATGACACACCACCTTTTCCCATTAATAGAGAAGCAGTTGATTATGCTGTACAGATCGCGCTTCAATTGAAACTTAATATCGTTGGTGAATTACATATAACACGTAAACAATATCTTGATGGAAGCATTCCTACCGGTTTTCAGAGAACTGCAATCATTGGTATCGAAGGTGTTATTCCTTTGAAGAAAAAGAAGATCAGAATAATCCAATTAAGTATTGAGGAAGATTCATGTCGTGAGATCTCAGATATCGGTCATGAGAGGATCTATCAGACTGATAGATTAGGGATCCCGCTAATTGAAACTGTAACTTATCCGGATATGAAAACACCTGCTGAAGTTTTGGAGGCTGCGCAATATATTCGCTTTTTAAATAGAAGTTCCGGAAAAGTTCGCGTAGGAATTGGTGCTGGTAGAGAAGATGTAAATGTGAGTATAACAGGTGGAACTCGCGTAGAGATCAAAGGAGTTTCTCGTAATAAATGGATACCGGAGCTTACACATAATGAAGCTTTCCGACAGAAAGCATTGCTTATAATAAAAGATGAATTGAATAAACGCATACCGGATGTTGAAAAATGGAAACCTGTTTTTAAGAACGTTGATTTCGATGTTTCGGATATTGGTTATGAATCCATAAAAGAAGCAATGAACAATGGTTGGAAATTAATTGCATGTAATCTTCCAGACTTCAAAGGAATATTATCACATTTCCTGCAACCCGAAAAAACTTTTGCGGATGAGATAGAAGGAAGATTAAAAGTTATTGCTTGCTTAGAGAAACCAAATTGTGTGCACTCAGAAGACATGAATCCTGTATTCAGTGAATCTTTACTAAAGCAACGTACAAAATTACTTAAAAGCAAAGTAAATGACGCTCAGATAGTTTTTTGGGCTCCGCAGGATGATGTACAAACTGCTTGTGAGACAATAGAGGAAAGATGCAGAATGGCATTCGATTGTGTTCCAAATGAAACTCGCAAAGCATTGAAAGATGGAACAACAATATTTGAACGTGTTTTACCAGGTGCAGACAGAATGTATCCTGACACAGATTCTGCACCAATTCCAATTGAAGATGAATACATCGAGAAACAAAGAAAAGAGCTTCCTGTAGATTTAGTTAGAAGATTAAAACAACTCAAAAAATGGCAAGTACCAGTGGATTGTTATCATTACATTCTCAGGAATAATCTTGTCCCTGAGATCGAACGGATATACAATGAATTAAAGATCAAACCAAAATATATAGCAACTACTTTTGCTCATACGCTTAAACACATTGAAGGACAGTTGGTTCCGGATGTTCCCTTCCCATATACCAAAGTTTATGATATGTTCAACTTTATAATAGAAAAAAAACTTTCTTTTGATATTGTTAAATCGATCTTACCGGTTATTTACTTGTATTCTCAGATGGAATTTGAATCGGTTCTTAACTCATTAGAATTTGAAGGATATAAAAAAGATGCGATTCTAAGGAATGTGAGCAGCTTACAATCAATGTTTCCAAAAATCAATAGATCAAGAAATCCAAAAGCTGCAGAAAAATGGATAATGGGGAATTTAAGACCGATCGCTCTGGGAAATATCCCCTTACGAGAGCTGAATGATTTTGTTCAAAAATCCTTAACTACGGGAGGTGCCAAATGATAGACATCTTCAAGGGTTACAAAGGTGATGCTGTTGAGATCCTTAAAAAATTCAATATTCGTGTATGGAGCGACACAAAAATCAAAACCACTCGAGGTGATTTTAGTGGTATTATTCTTCCCCGCTCTGAAAATGATGATGATAAGCATATTGTTCTTAAACTGATAACAGGATATAATGTAGGGATCGATACCGGAACAATAACCGATATGAAAGAGATCGGCTACAAAGAAGCACATTATAAAATACCGGAAAGAGAATTCCCGTTCACAGAAGGTCAGCCAAAAGTTAAATTGTTTGGGACAGGCGGTACTATCGCTTCCCGTCTGGATTATAGAACAGGAGCAGTGATACCTGCTTTCTCTCCTGGAGAATTGTACGGTGCAGTTCCTGAGTTGGCTGATATTTGTAATTTAGAAACTGAAAAATTATTTGCAGTTTTCAGTGAGAATATGGGACCCGAACAATATAAAACTCTGGCTATAGCAATTGGTAAGGAAATTGAAAAAGGAATAGACGGTATAATTATTGGACATGGAACAGACACACTGCATCACACTGCAGCAGCTCTTTCTTTCATGATCCAGGATCCTCCGGTTCCAATTATTTTGGTTGGTTCACAGCGCTCATCCGACCGTCCTTCATCCGATGCAGCCTTGAATCTTATGCATGCGGCTACGGCTGCAGCAAAATCTGATATTGCAGAAGTAATGGTTTGTATGTTCGGTCCTACATCAGATGAATATGGACTTCTGCATCAGGGAACGCGTGTTCGTAAAATGCATTCTTCATATCGCTCTACTTTCCGAACCATTGGTGATACTCCCATTGCGACAGTAACCCGTGATAAAATAACTCCTATCAAGCAAAATTATAATCGTAGAAGAAATGACAATAAAGTTACTATCCTACCCTATTTTGAAGATAAAGTAGCCTTATTATATTATTATCCCAATATGCAACCTGATATGATCTACTCACTCATAGATAACGGATATAAGGGAATTGTGATTGCAGGAACCGGATTGGGACATGTGAATAAACCTCTTTATCCTGCAATAAAAAAATGTCAGAAATTGGGGATTCCAATTTATATGACCGTGCAGACGTTGTGGGGTTATGTTCATATGTTTGTTTATGATACCGGCAGAGACCTGATGAATTATGGAATTATTCCCGCTGAAAATATGCTTCCGGAAGTTGCAATTGTAAAATTGAGCTGGGCATTAGGACAAACAAGTGATCTTGAAAAAGTGCGCAAATTAATGATGACACCAATCGCTAACGACATCACTAAGCGGGAACCTTATAATGGTTATCTGGTTTATCAAGGTGGAATTCCGGAAGTTGAAGAGTTTATCAAGAAAGTGCATAAATAGTTTTATTTTAAATCCTTCACACTTCGATAAACTCAGTATGACAAAATAGTAAGAGAGAATTATTATGTTAAAAAGATTCATAAAATTTTACAAACCACATAAGTTTTTATTTATCTTGGATATGACTGTTGCCTTTCTGGCAGCGATTCTGTCTGTTTTCATGCCTATGCTCACGCGAACCTTACTCAAAGTTCATATTCCTAACAAAGATTTAAATGGGATTATCACTTTAGTGGCAATAATGGGTGGAATAATTATCTTTAAATCCGCCTTTACTTATATCCGCATACGCTGGGGTCATATAATGGGTGTGCGTATGGAATCCGATATGAGATCAGATATGTTCGCTCATCTTCAAAAGTTGTCTTTTAATTACTTTGATAATGTGAAAACGGGTCATATCATGTCGAGGATCTCTAATGATCTAAACATGATCGCTGAAGTTGCACATCACGCTCCTGAGGACCTGATCATCTCTATTTTCATGATAATCGGATCATTCATTGCCATGTTCTATTATAATGTTTCACTGGCATTTATAGCCATGATCCCGGTTCCTATGCTTATTGTTTGGGGATTAACTTATGGCCGTCGAATGAAAGGAGGATTTCGTTTGGTGCGTAAGCGGATAGCTGATATTAACAGTTCGGTAGAAAATTCAGTGCAGGGAATTCGGGAAGTAAAATCGTTTACTAATGAACATCTGGAGATGGAAAAATTTGGTCATATCAATTTTTCTTTCCAACGAGCCAAAGAAAAGATGTATAAGATCATGAGTACATATTTTGCAGGTATGACTTTCTTAACTGATTTTTATTATCTTGTTGTAATTGGTGGAGGAGTATATTTAATATTTCTTGGTAAGTTAGATGTAATAGATCTGTTGGCATTCACGCTATACGTGAATTTCATTCTGCGGCCAATTGAGCGTCTGGTTCATTTTACAGAGCAGTTCCAACAAGGCTCAACAGCTTTTGAAAGATTCATTGAGATCATGGATATTGAACCAGATATTAAGAATAAGAAAAACGCTAAAACTCTTGATAATGTTAAAGGATCTATCGTGATAGAAAACCTAACCTTTAAATATTCGTCATCTGAAGATTGGGTTCTGCAAAATATAAATATGACAATTCCTGCTGGGAAAACTATTGCCCTTGTTGGAGAATCTGGAGCAGGTAAATCTACAATTGCTTCACTAATCCCCCGCTTTTATGAATCTCAGGAGGGATCTATTTCCATTGATGGAAAAAATATTATGAACCTAAAACAAAAATCACTGAGGAAAAACATCGGAATTGTTCAGCAGAATGTATTCTTATTTGATACAACTATTCGTGAAAATATAATCTATGGAAATCCAAATGCCAGCGAAAGAGAAGTAATTGAAGCTGCTCGCAAAGCTAATATCCTAGATTTTATCAAATCGCTACCGGATGGATTTGATACACTTACCGGAGAGCGTGGAGTAAAACTCTCTGGTGGGCAAAAACAAAGAATTTCGATTGCAAGAGCATTCCTTAAAAATCCACCAATTCTAATTTTTGATGAAGCAACATCCTCTTTGGATACGGAATCAGAAGCATACATCCAGAAAGCTATGGAAGAACTTTCTCAAAATAGAACAACTGTGATAATCGCACATCGTCTATCCACCGTTCGCAAAGCAGATCTGCTCTATGTAATCAACGAGGGCAAAATTGTGGAGCAAGGAACTCATGAGCAATTGATGGATAGAAAAGAATATTATTATAACCTCTATACTAAGAATATGATCATGTAATTATGTTGAAAATCATCTTTTTTGCTGATACGCATTTGGGAGTGGATTTTCCTATCAATCCTAAAGTGGATCGCAGAAGACGTGGTGAAGATTTTTTTAATAATTATCAGAAAGTACTGGACTATGCTATTGAAATAAAGGCTGATCTGGTGCTGCATGGAGGAGATTTCTTCTTCCGAAGCAAAGTTCCCGCTCCAATCGTTGACAAAGCTTATGATATTCTGTATAGTTTTGCTGAAAATGATATTCCCTTTGTGATTGTTCCTGGTAATCATGAGCGCTCGGTTCTTCCCTCATCCATGTTGATGAATCATAAAAATATTTACATTTTTGATGAACCCTCTACGTTCTTTTTTAAGAAGAAAAATGCAATAATTGGTATTACTGGTTTCCCAAATATAAGAAATGGAATTCGTCTTCAATTCGAGCATATTTTTGCAGAAGCTACTGAAGGCAATCCCGATGTTGATATAAAACTACTTCTAATGCATCAGGCAATTCAGGAATCTAAAATCGAAGGTTTTACTTTCCGGTATGGAATTGATGTCCTTCCTTTGGAGATGCTTCCAGCAGATTATCATGCAGTTCTTTCAGGTCATATACACAGGGCTCAGATATTTCATTATGAGAAAAGCGAAAATAGGATTCCGGTTGTTTACCCCGGCTCTACAGAACGTACATCAGTTGTAGAGATGGCAGAGGAAAAAGGATTTTATGAACTGTTATTTGAAGAATTCGATTCCGGTTGGAAAATGATTGAAACAAAGTTTCACATCCTCCCCACTCGTCCCATGATAAGGTTAGATATAACAAAATTAACAGAAGATGAGAAAGTTCTACGAGATCTATTAGAAGCAGAACTTAGTAAACTAGATCAGAATTCTGTCGTAAGATTACGTTGTGAGATTCCTGAAACCAGAAAGCTATTACGGGCTGAATTATTAAGAGAATTGACACCAAAAACTATGACACTTACATTAGCACCTATATATAAAAAAAGGTAATACTTTCATTCCTGAACGTTAAAATTATATTATTATATGTTAAATCTTATAAGATTAATGTCTTTCTGAAGTTTCTAAAATTCTACAACAAAAGATTTATAAACCACCGACTGATTATTATTAAGTTCTTCCAGCTTATCATCCTTCTGAATTTGATATTCCTAAGAGAAAGTTAAAATTTCATCAGATTGACTAAGTTAAATAAAATTGATAAACCTTCGCTCAAAAAGTACTTCCGTTTTATATTTATTTTACCTCATCTTCATGTAATCGTTTTAATTATATAATTAAATACTTGACTTAATTTTAGAAAATTTAAAATATTGGGGTGTAAAGTATCGCTGGGGTATTTCTCCTCAGTGTCATAAAATAAAAAAGGAGGTTAATAGTGTTAGATATAATTTCAGTAAAAGTCAAATGTCCTGTTTGTCATGCATCTTTAATGGATGATAAGAATTTAATTGATAATGAACCAGGAGTAAAACTCACTATCTATATCAACGATAAAAAGGGCAATATCTGGTTAAGCTCAATTTACGGTAGCTACAATTTTCAATCTGATATTGATATACCTGATGATAAGATCGGTGTTTTTGAATGTTCTCATTGCAAAACCCGGATTCCCAGTGATAACAATTGTGATATCTGTTCATCTCCTTTGATTCAATTGAATTTGATTGATGGAGGGTTAGTTAACTTTTGCTCAAAAGTTGGTTGTGAGAACCATTCGGTTGAATTTCAAGATTTAAAAACAGCACTTGGTCACTTTTATGAGGATTTCTCATATCATGGAAATAGTATGAGGAATATAACAATAATAAAAAGACCAGATAAAACAAAAAAAAATCAAATTATAAATGATGATCGTGAAATTATCATGTCCGGAACTTACTTGCAGTCGTTTTGTCCGCATTGCAAAAAAAGTCTGATCGAAAATAATATGCTCAAACTCAAAATTGAAAAGGATAATAATGAAACAGGGTACCTGCTTCTTAGTCCATATTTGAATGTCTTTTCTCATAAATCTACAATAAGGTTACCGGAAAAGAAAACAGTAAAAGCCATTAAATGCTGGCATTGTGACAGCAATCTGATTGAAAAAATGAAAAAATGTCCAAAATGTAATTCAGAAATTGCTAGAATTGCTGTAGCTGCTATGTCAAAGATGATAGATTTTTACATTTGTTCAAAAAAAGGTTGTATATGGCATGGTTTGAGTGATGAAGATTTAAAATATATTATTATTGAAGATAGTGAGGAATGGTAATATGTTTGAAATCATCCAGAAACAGGAGATGGCAAAAGGTACAATTGTAAAATTCTTAGTAAATGCCCCTAAAATTGCAGTCAAGATAAAACCAGGTCAATTCGTGATAATTCGTGTAAATGAAACTGGTGAGCGTATACCACTTACTGTGGCAGACATAGATCCTTTCAGTGGAACTATCACAATAATTTTTCAAGTTGTCGGTAAAAGTACGGCATTAATGAGATCCTTGAATGCAGGAGATTTTTTTAAAGATGTAGTTGGACCCCTTGGAAAACCAGCGCATATTGAAAAACTGGGTACAATTATTTTCGTTGGTGGAGGAACAGGTATTGCAATTCTTCACCATATTACAAAAGCAATGAAGCTTGTTGGCAATCATGTTATTGGAATCATTGGTGCGAGAGAGAAAGAGATGTTAATCCTGGAAGAAGAGATGAATTCATTATGTGATGAGATGGTTATCACAACCGACGATGGAAGTTATGGTCAACAGGGATTTGTGACACAACCATTAGAAAAATATCTTGATGAGAGACATGATATCAAAGAGGTTTATGCAATCGGTCCTATCATTATGATGAAAAATGTATCTAATTTAACCAAGAAGTATGGAATCAAAACAATGGTAAGTTTAAATCCGATCATGGTGGATGGAACCGGAATGTGTGGCTGTTGTCGAGTTACAATTGCAGGAAGCACCAAATTCTGTTGTGTAGATGGTCCGGATTTCGAAGCATCAGAGATTGATTTTGATGAGCTTGAAAAAAGAAATACCATGTACTTGAAAGAAGAAAAAGATGCATTACTATTTTCGATAAAATGAGGTTATAGTTATGTTGGATTATAATGTAAAATATTTGCGGTATAAGACTTTTTTGAATACTTATTGTCCCCATTGTAATAATAGTTTCAATGTTAAACAAGACAACAAGGAATTATTGGTTTTTAAAGCTAAATTCAAGAAACAGGATATCGATATTTTTATGAGTCCATATCTTGATGTTTTTGAAGTTGAAGCATCTGTACCACTCAAAGAAGGAGATAAACTATCTGATTTGATATGTCCTCATTGTCTGAAAAGCCTGATTACAGAAGAAATGAAATGCGATGAATGTAATACAAGGGTTGCAAAATTAATTATTACGGCTTATTCTAAATTACTTCCTTTTTATATTTGTTTACAACATGGATGTGAATGGCATGGACTAACTAAAGCTGATGAGAGACGGATCAAACTAAAAATTCCCCGTCAGGAAATGCCCGAACAAGATCAAAAATTGAGAATACATAATTTTGTGGAAGTACCATATGGATTAACTACGGAATTAGCACTTTTGGAGGCAGGAAGATGCTTGCAATGTAAAAATCCGAAATGCGTTGATGGATGTCCTGTCAACATTGATATTCCAGAGTTTATCAAACTCCTTTGCGAAGAGAAATTTAATGAAGCCGCAAAGAAGATTAAAGAAAGGAATATTTTACCGGCTGTTTGTGGAAGAGTATGTCCCCAGGAGGATCAATGTGAAAAACTATGTATTCTGGGAATTCGTGATAAACCTGTTGCAATTGGTAATCTGGAAAGGTTTATCGCTGATTTCGAACGAAAAATGGACTTGGTGAAAATTCCGATTATAAAATCAAAAACAAATAAGAGAGTTGCTGTTGTCGGTTCGGGACCAGGAGGTATCACAGTTGCTGCAGATCTGATTTTACTCGGTTATTCGGTCACGATTTTTGAAGCTTTACATCAATCTGGTGGAGTTCTAGTTTATGGGATTCCCGAATTCAGATTACCAAAATCAATTGTAAATTTTGAGATTGATTATTTGAAGAGACTTGGATGTAAAATCGAGTTAAATCATGTTATCGGAAATATTCACACAATTGACGAACTTCTGGAAAATTTCGATGCTGTTTATATCGGTGTTGGAGCAGGATTACCAAGATTTATGAAAATACCAGGTGAAAATTTATGCAACGTTTTTTCTGCTAATGAATACCTGACCAGGATCAATCTGATGAAAGCCTATAAATTCCCTGAATATGATACTCCTTTACCAAATGGTGACAAAGTTGCTGTTATCGGAGGTGGTAACGTAGCTATGGATTGTGCTAGAAATGCTCTTAGGACTGGAGCAAAAGAAGTCACTATTATATATCGTCGATCTCGAATCGAAATGCCAGCCAGAAACGAGGAAATACATCATGCAGAGGAAGAAGGTGTTAAATTCAAGCTCCTTACTAATCCAATCAAATATGTAGGAAACGATAGTAACTGGGTAAAAGGAGTTGAATGTGTGAATATGAAATTGGGAAAACCTGATGACTCTGGAAGAAGAAGACCTGTTGTTATAAAAGACTCTAATTTCTATCAAGAATGTAATCTTGTAATCGTTGCGATTGGCAATGGTCCAAATCCAATTATATTTGATTCATCTCCCGATCTAGAAAGGAATAAGTGGGGATATATCGAAGTAAATCCAGAAACAATGGAAACATCAAAAGAATTTGTATATGCCGGGGGTGATATTGTTACCGGATCAGCTACTGTAATTCTCGCAATGGGAGCTGGTAGAACGGCTGCTAATGCGATCCATAAAAAGTTGTCGGGAAATAAATAAAAACCTTGCAAAGTATAATAGGTTATATAGTTTTACAAGGTTTTATTGACTCTAGCTATTAGTAAATCTCAGTTAAATCTTCATCAGGGATTATTATTCCATAACAACCGACACCAGTATGTTTAATAATTGTTCCGTCTTTGGTTTTGCTGAATAAATCATCGTTTGTAATAATTATAGTGCGATTTGGTTCAACTTCACAAGGCCAAGGATAAGTTTTCGGACCTTCCTTGATCTGATACATTGTCTTCTTATGCTTAGAGATCTTGATTTTCCTATCAACTTCATCAAAAGGGAAAGAATATGAATTTAATTGTTCCTTTTTTTCTTTTGGTTGCATTTTACCCTCCTATAATTCTTTTATGATACAATATGCAAATAGCATACCAGATTCTGTAATAAAAATTGTTGAGAAGACTAATTGATTAAAAAATAAATAGTTATGCTGTTAAAGAAGGATTATTTAAAACTCTTTGAAAGGAATATCTGTATAATAAATCGGGGAAATTACTGCTTCTGGGGATAAATTCCCCGAATGTTATCCTTCAATTTTCTTCATTTTTTGCCGTAAAGTTTTCCGATCAATACCCAAAATTTGTGCCGCTTTGGTTTTATTGTCATTCACACTGACCAAAACATTTTTTATGTATTCTAATTCTACTTCCTTTAAGGTTCTATCCAATCCGGATTGCCTTAAAGCAGTGAAACGCATTAAAGGAGGAAGGTCAGGAATATCAATTTTCAGGTCATCATTCATCAATATAATCCTATGAATAATGTTTTCCAATTCTCTAACATTACCTGGCCAATGATATTCTTTAAAAATTTTTAGAGCTTTATCAGAGAATTCAGGTATATCCTTCCCTAGATTATCAGAATATTTTTTTACTAAATAATTGGTAAGAAGTAAAATATCATCTCCCCGTTCTCTAAGAGGAGGTAAATCAATTGTTATTACATTTAATCGATAAAAAAGGTCCTCGCGGAATTTTTCTTTCTCAACTAAATTAAAGAGATGCTTATTGGTTGCACAAATAATTCTCACATCCACTTTTCTCGGTTGTTTAGCACCAACCATATATATTTCTTTATTTTCCAAGATTCGGAGCAGTTTAACTTGCATTAAAAGAGCGGTTTCACTTATTTCATCTAGAAATATTGAGCCGTGATCTGCAGTAAGAAAAAAACCATCTCGGTTTTCATATGCTCCTGTAAAGGCTCCTTTAATATAACCAAAAAGTTCACTTTCCATAAGACTTTCTGGTATAGCCCCACAATTGATCGGAACGAATGGAGCAGAAGAACGGGAACTGTTGTAATGTATTGCTCGGGCAATTAACTCTTTGCCAGTCCCGCTTTCTCCGTAAATAAGAACCGTTGATGAAGTTTGAGAGGCTTTTAGAGTTTCTTTGAAAACCTTTTTCATAACATCTGATTCACCGATTATTCCATAACTTTCTGCAAAATTAAGCTTACTCTGAGCTCTGATTTTCCTTGTAAATTTCAATTTTTCAAATGCCTTCTTCACTGCATTCAGAAGTTCATCGTCTGTAAAAGGTTTTGTTAAATAATCCAGTGCTCCTATTTTAACAGCTTTTACAGCGCTTTCGATCGATGGATATCCAGTTATCATAATTACTTCAGAATCTTTGCAGTTTTCCCTAACATGCTTTATCAGATCAATACCGCTAACCTTGGGCATTTTCAGATCAGTTATAATCAAATCAATGTGGACAGAACTCAAAATCTGGATAGCATTAATAACATCAGCAGTTGTGAATACTTGATATCCTTGCTCCGAAAGATTTCGTTGTATTATCAATCTTGTATCTGCTGAATCATCAACGATTAATATCTTGTCTTCTTTTTTATCGCTCATTTATATTCCTCAAATTGATTTATGATTGTACAGGTAGGATTACTTTAAATTTCGTTCCCCTATTAACTTTACTTTCAACTTTTATTGAACCACCATGTGAGCTGACAATTCCGTGAACAACAGGTAATCCGAGACCGGTTCCTTCGGAAATATCTTTTGTTGTGAAAAATGGAATAAATATTTGTTTCAAGACTTCATTGTTCATACCGATTCCAGTGTCTTCAACACTAAATGAAACAAATTGATTTGAGGTTGTTGTAATAATAGTAAGTTCTCCACCATTGGGCATGGCTTGAATTGCATTTACGACGAGATTAACAAGAACTTGATACAATTGAGACGAATCTGCAACAATTTCTTTTATAGTATCAGAGAAAACACGGGTAACTTTGATCCCGTTTTTTTCGCAACGAGACATCAAAAAATATAATCCGTTTTCTATTAACTGGTTAAGATTTACTTTTGTCTTTTGAGGAGGCATTTGTCGAGAAAACAACATCAATTTCTTAATAATCTCTCTGGCATGAAGAGAAGCATCGACAATCGCTTTCAGATCTGTTTCCTCCTGTTTTGTAAAGTTATCATTCTTCTGCAATAGTTGTGCAAATCCCAAAATGTTCGCCAATGGTTCATTGAGTTCATGAGCAACCCCTGCAGATAATTGACCGATTGTTGCCAACCTGTCTGCATGACGGAGTTGATTTTCAAGTTTCTTTTTCTCAAATTCTGCAAATCTTCTTTCCATAATTATGCCGATTTCCCTGGCTACAACATTTAATAAATTCTGTTCTTCAGCAAGAAAAGGAGAATCATCAATTCCAAATGCTGTATCAGGATAGGTGACTTCAACAAAACCTTTTTTGACATCAGATATGAGGATATTTGATGATTGTTTTCGCGAATTTATCATAAAATTGGGCGAAGTATAATACTTGCCATCTAAAATAATTCTTGCTGTTGCCAGTTTTGGATATTGCCAGGCAACAGGTAAAAGCTCAACGATCTTCTGCAGAATTATTTCTATAGAGAGATCTGAACTTTCAGCTAATTGAGCAATTCCATATAAACAGGTCAGCTCTTTTACTCTTTCATTTAAATTTATTTGTGTATGAAGATGATTTAGAGCAATACTAAGGCTTTGAACTACATTTTCTAGCATTTCGATTTTTTCTTTATTAAATTTGTTTTTCAGGGAACAAGATATAATTAATAATCCTTGCTTTTTAAAATTGTTATTGATCATGATTATCGCATAAGAATGTATTAAATTCTTACCAGCAGAGAATGATTCATCATTAGAAAAGAAAGAACCGATTGATGAATATTTATCATTCTTTTCGAAATTATCATCTAATATATTATTACATATTTTGATCATATTTTTGCGATCTTCAAATTTTTTCTTAAATTCGAATTTATTCTTCTGAAGTAAATTTTCTATTTGAAATCTTGGTTTATATTTTGAATTATATTTAGCGTAATATTTTCCATCTTTGCTTCTAATCCACAATTCTAGTAATTCGCAGTTAATAAAATCGCTGATTAATTTTAATGATTCTTTTAAGAAAACTTCAGTTGAGACTTTCTTACTGGCAAATAATAAAATCTGATGTGATATTTGATAATATTTTTTTATTGATTCACTTCTACCATCAACAGTATCATGTTTTTTATTCTTTTCCATAGGTTGAGAAGAAGCCTAATAATGCATAATTAGTCAAGTAAAAAAAAACAGACCGAGGAAATATTCCCCATATTGATAAAGTGAGTAAACTTTACGCAACATAATTCAATCACTGATAAATTATTAATTGTAAAATTATTATTAACTTTCCATAATGATTCTAATTCAGAAATTGACACCATAATCTATAATGTATAACCTGACATTAGTTTATAGGAAGAGGAAATTATGAACTATAACAAAAAAGAAGAACGCTATAAAAGAATTCTAATCCAGATAGAAGAGCTTATAGTAAAAACATCTGATCCTTTGGCTAAGATGAGTACTATTGCTGCTATTCTGCATAATAAATTCGATTATTTTTTTTGGACAGGATTTTATCGATTAGTTGATGATGAATTAACCGTTTGTTGTTATCAAGGTAGTGTAGCTTGTTTAGTTTTAGCCAAGCACACTGGAGTGTGTTGGGCAGCAATCGATAAGAAGAAAACGCAAATTATTCCGGATGTTCGCCAATTTCCGGGGCATATCGCTTGTGATAGCCGATCAGCATCAGAAATAGTGATCCCGATCTGGAAAGAAAATGAGATAGTTGCTGTATTGGATGTGGACAGCAAAGAGCTGGATGCATTTGATGAAGCTGATGCAAAATATCTGGAAAAGATCGTGGATATGATCTATAAATAATGCCTGTCCCATATCATCTGAAAGAGATTATTTCTAATTTGCCTGAAAGTTCGGGGATTTACAAATTTCTGGATAAGAAGGGTAATCTTTTATATATTGGAAAATCAAAAAATTTAAAGAAGCGCGTAACCAGATATTTTCGCAAACAAAGCGAAGAAACACATGAACGTACTTTACGCTTGATCTTCCATATTTATCAGATCGAGATCATTAAAACCAAAACCGAACTGGAAGCTCTGATTCTGGAAGACAATCTGATAAAAAAGTTTTTACCTGCATACAATATCAAGCAAAAGCAATTTAATAAACAAGTTTATATTACAGTAACGACAGATGAATATCCGGTTGTCAAAATTATAGAATCAAAAGAAATTGAACTATTTTGCACTTTTTTCGGTCCTTTCAAAGATAAATATGCTGCTGAAAATCTGTTGGTAATCCTGAGAGAAATTTTATTGGTTAGAACATGTACTGATCCCATCCCTACAAAAAAATGTATAAATTATAGTATTGGGAAATGCAGCGGTCCTTGTAAGGGAGAGATCTCAATAATTGAATATCAGGAGATCATAGATATAGCCATCAAGTTTCTACAAGGATATTCTGAGTCGATCATTGAAATTATCAATATGAGAATTACAAAAGTTGCATCTGAACTTCAATTTGAAGATGCTGCAAAATTACGAGACCTACGTAATTATTGCAAAAACTTTGGCAAACGGCAGAGGTTTATTTCTAATTTCAAGAAAAAGAACTTAGTTATTAAATCAAGGTATATCGATCAAACCTTTCTATTTCAGAGTGGTAGACTAATAAAGGTATATAAATGGAATCCATCTGGTAAAATGATCAAAAGCTGCTTTCAAAAAAAACAAAATACAAATATTCAGAATCCACATTTATTAATGGATCGAGCTTATGTTGTATGGGTTTGGATGAAAAGAAATGAAGGAAAAGCAGAAATTTATTAACAAAACAGTTTCAAAGTAGAACTAATAAATATTTTAGTCTTAGGAATTAGTTTGTTTACTTTTACACTAGAAACATTCATTAATCATGAATATGTTCATCAATTAAAGTAGCAGCTTTTTCCAATGCCATTTCTTGAATATAAACAGATTCCTCATTGAATAATATTAATTTCATAAGAGCTCTGTTTTTTTTGTCCTGTTTCAGAATATTATGAATCGAAGAAAAATCAACTTTATATCTTTGTTTTACATCAAGATCATATAATCTAAGTAAATCTAGAATTTCATTATATCTGGCTTGTGAAATGAGATTTTTAGTAAAACTTATTCCTGCGATTACCCTTATGCCAATTGCAACAGAGATGCCATGCGGTATTAAAAAATCTGAGATTACTTCAATTATGTGTCCAACAGAATGACCCAGATTTAAAAGCTGTCTTTTCCCATTATCGAAAAAATCCAGGTTGCAAATCTCCATTTTTATTCTGATCGCTTCTGATAATATATAATCATCCATTTTGTGTCTTCTTTCGGTTAGTTGTTTCAACAGATTAGCATTGTCAACTAATGCTATTTTTACACATTCTGCCCATCCGCTATTGTAATCTTCTTTCGAAAGAGTTTCTAAAAAATCGGGATAAATATATACTCTTTCGGCAGGATAAAATGTACCAATTGCATTTTTGATTCCATTAAAATTAACTGCCGTTTTACCACCGACTGCAGCATCGATCATGCCAAGAAAAGTTGTTGGAATAAGTTGGAGTCTGCAACCACGTTTGAAAGTAGAAGCAACAAAAGAAGCGATATCAGTTGTAATGCCACCACCAATTCCAAGTATTATAGTTTCTCTCGTAACGTTTTTCTCAATAAAAAAAGAAAAGATTTTTTTAACTTCATCAATTGTCTTACTATCTTCTATTGCATGGAATATATATATGTGGGAATCTGCTATGTGTTCTTTCAATTTATTGTAGTATAATTCATAAATTTTTCTATCTATGATCACTACTTTTTTGCTTGATTCCAAATGCTCAAATTTTTCGATTATCTCGATCTCAGAAATAAAATTGTTTAAAGTAAATCTCATTGTTCCATTCCAGCTTTATACATTGATTTCAATTCGTTTAATTTTCCATTCTTTTTAATAATCAAAATAGTTGCAATTAACAAAACAACAAGTATTATTGTTTTAATGAACGTGACTTGTAAATTGGAAGGGATAAACATATTAAGAAAAGCAACTAACAATAATAATAGAATAGAAAAAATGAGGTAACCCTTATGAAATCCTATACTTGTCTTCTTTTCAACTTTAATAAAATTGTAACAGACTATAAAAAGGTAAGCTGCGATAGAAGCAATTCCCGCTCCTATAACTCCGTATAAAGGGATTAAAAAATAATTCATTATTAAATTGAGAATTGCACCTAAACTTACTGCTATAGAAATATTTTTTGCACTTTTTGCTATATAAAACCCTATATTGAGAATGTTGAAAACTCCTAATAAGAATACAGATATAACACCAATGAAAACTATTTTGATCGCATTGTGATATTTGATATCAATGAAAATTGCGAATATTTCATTTGAATATAGAATTATTAGAATTCCTAATGTACTTCCAAGCAAGATATAATAATTATAAATTCTTTTGAATAGGCTTTTGGCCTCAGGTCTATTAGCTATGCGCATAGCGAAAGGTAAGAACACCAAGCTTACAATAGTTACCAATAACTGCATGATCATTCCAATCCTATAACCAGTTGAATATATTCCAACATCATGTAATCCTTCTGCAGAAAGATAGGTCAGCATATATCTATCTATCACCCTTAAGATCAGCATTGCCATAGTGCCAGGTATCATGATCAATCCGAATTTCAAAACAGGTTTAAGAATCCTGAATGAGAATATCCTAGGTTGGAAACTCCCATCAGCAAAATTTTTCAGAATTTTCATCACATTAGCAAATGCTAATAACGCAGAGATAATAGATGAAATCATTATAAAAAGGAAAACAGTATAAACCGTGAATTGTTTAGTGAATGCACCGTAAAGGAATAGAAAAAGTAGGAAAAAATTCTTCGCTCCACCCAAAATTGCATAATTAACTGAACTCTCCATCATATTCAGAATACTTAAAGTCAAACTGTAAATGCAACTTGTAACAATAATAATCACAATATATAGAATGAGAAAACTATAACTTTGATCACGTACAATCAATAGTGAAAGTAAATTTCTATTTAGAAAAATTATAATGGATAATAGAATGCAGGTTATAATTACAATAATGTATATTGAGGAAATGAGCGTGTATTTATACTCATTGGAAGATTCAGCATGAAAATAGGGAATTATTGATTGTTCCATTCCCATGAGAAATATTAGACTCGCGAATGATATAAAGATAAGAAAGTTAGTGTAAACAGCATAATCAGCGGGGATCATAAAGTGTGTAAAGATCGGTAAAAATACGATCAGTAGGACCTTGTTAAACAGGTTTCCCGCAAAATAGTGAGTCGATTTCTTTAGATATTTATTCATTTCATTATCTGCTTGTACATATCTGTTGTTTCTTGTGCAATTACTTCCCATATATAATTTTTCAATATCCGTTCTTTAAGCTCATTTGATTTTTTCTTATTTAATGACGTTTTTAACGCACTTATAATTGATTCAACTGAATTTGGATTAGGATATTCAGCTTGTTTTGCGAAATATTCTTTCGTCCCTCCATTTGGTGTTATCACTATATTCGCTCCTGCCAATCCGGCTTCCAAAGCTGCTCTTCCAGGTGTTTCGTATTTAGTTGGAAGGATAAATGTATGACAAGCAGCATATGCAGAAGCAAAAAGTGGATCATCATGATCTATCCATTCAATTAGCTTAATATTGTTACTTTTCTCAATTTCCTTCCTGCACCATTCACCCTCTTTATTATGCAAAATATCAGCAATTATTACAGCCGGATGATCGATCTGCTGTAATGCTTTTATTATATTCTTACCATTCTTTCTATCTGGTCCCAAATGCCCCACGTAAAGAACGAAATCTTTTAGACCATATTTCTTTTGGAACAAACTTGCATCAGCTTCCGCAAAACGTTTTTCCACACCATTATGGATTACTTGCATTTTCTCTTTATCTACATTCATACTAGCCACAAGCAAATTACCTTCTTCAATAGTGTTTGGAAGTACTTTCTCGGCATTATTACATATTAGGTTTGTAATTTTGTAATCCGAAATAGAGCGTATAAACAATTTATTTAAAGGTTTTTCCAGATTCTGATACAGTTTTATCTTCCAAGCTGGATGATTACTGAAGATTATTGGATTAACTACATACTTCGCACCATAAAGCTTAAGATTAGCAGCAAGAGAATAAGTGCTGATATTTGCCAGAAATATATGAACAAGGTCATCTTCTGTAAGCTTTAAGTTAAAATCCCACATATCAAACAATTTTACATCAACTCCCAATTCTTCAAGTGCTTTTTTAGTATGTAGCAGTTTATATGTTGGTCCACCACGATTTAACATTATAGACTGATAACTAGCTAAATGTATTCTCATATTTCATCCTTATTATTATGGATTTATTCACATTAACGTCTTACTTTTGTCAAAATAAAAAAACTTGCATGTTTTTGTAAACATAAGAAAATTAGATAATCTTAGGAGGAAACACATTATGAGTTGGATGTTTGGATTGATTAAAAAAAATAATGAATTTAGATATAGCCTAGAAAGTTTAAGAACAGTACATCCTAAGCCAAGATATTCTATAATTAATTATAAATACTATATAGTAGCTGGTGGACCTAATGATATGTGTATTAGTAATATAAATAGAGATAATGAAGACGATTGTTTTATTATTCTTGGATTAGGAATTACTAATGAGAATAATAAATTTGATTTTATGGGTCAAAATGATTGGCACAACAAATTAAAAAACGAAAATATCAATTTATCCTTATTGAATGGTCATTTTATTACTTTATTAATTAAAAACAACAAAATAGTAATTAGAAATGATCAATTAGGTTTGAGAAATTTGTATTATCTTGAAACAAATGATTTTATTAGTTTTTCTTCAAGATTAGATTGGTTAACCAAGATCGATAATTATTCTAAAATCAACCTCGAATCATATTCTTCATTCTGGAATTTAATAAACTGTTTTTCAGATAAAAGTTTTGTAAAAGGAATTGAAAAGCTTAACCCTAGTGGGAAGTTAGTTATTGATGAAAAAAATATAATAGAAATAACATCTAAGCAGTGGCATCCAGACAATGCAGTTAATCTTTCTGAATATAATATCATGGAGATACTGAAGAGTCTAACACTTTTCCCTTTAGAAAACAATTATAAAATAAATTTAGCTCTTTCTGGTGGTATCGACTCTAGAACCTTGCTTTCGCTATTACTAACTAAGAATAAATCTAAATGGAAGACTACTACTTGGGGTAAGCAGGAATTACCTGATGCAATAATTTCAAAAACACTTGCAAAGCATTATGGATTTCAACATGATATTCTTTATAATTCTTTCCCTGTTGTAGATGAGAGTATTAAAAATCTATATACATATGTATCTGAAACATATGCTACTCTTCCCGCATACACAATGAAAGAATTAGGTTATTATAAATTAATTGATCCTAAATTAATTTTTATTGATGGTGGATCTGGTGCATTATTAAGAAGGGTAATCGGTAATAAACTGCTCATCAAGGGTAAAAAGCATATCTTTAATAAAAACATTGAAAAAGTATATCATGTCTTGAGTGAACAAAATGCAGATATATTTAATGATGATACAAAGAAATTAATGCAATTATTTTCATTAGAGACAATTGACAAAATGTTAACTGAAATGCCTGCAATAAATGTATTTGGTCCAGATAACTGGATTGATCTAATGAATATAAGATATTTCAAACCACTAAATGGTGCAATTGCCCAATCAAGAATTGATAATTACTTAACAAATTTTATGCCTTTTGCACAACCTTCATTACTAAAAAAAGTTTTTAATTTTGATGAGAAAAAAAGAAGATCAGAAGTTATCAATCGAGAAATATTATTAAAAAACAAATACCTTACAAAATGCCCTATCGTTAAATATGGTACAATTATTCCATTTACTTTAAATCTCTATTCAGCATATTTTAGAGCTATGATCATTAGACAGATTAAAAGTTATCCATCATCAAATTTGGAATTGGAATTGCTTGATGTATTATCTGAATTTGTTCAAGATAGAGTTAATAGTAATGCAGTTAAGAATCATCAATATTACAATCATAAAAAGATCTATCACATGGTTAAAGAATATTATAATGGAAATAAAAAATATGCATTTCAGCTTAATTGGTGGTTAAGTTATGATATCTGGCGAGAGATAATCTCGGAGAAATCAATCCTTTAAAAAATATTTTTTACTTCTTTTTGATTCATAATCATAAAGAAGATCTCTCCAATGAAACTTTCGAGTTCTTTTCATATCATTCTTCATAATTGATCTAAAATGTGGCTTAAGGGTGATCTTATCAATTTGAATATCCTTTTGCTGAGAAATTGTAGATCCATCATTTGTTGATATTTTAATAAATACATTTTCAGAATTTAATTTAACTGAAATCTTATTATCAACATATTGGAATTCAGGTTCAAGTTTGTATCTCTCTTCCCACCAACTACTGAATTCACCCATGCTCATATTTCCAAAATTCTGTGAATTTACGAATTTGAAGATCTTTTCGAAGATCTTGAAATGTTTGTGATGCGGATGATGATAGATAATGACAGGCTCTTCAATTTCATTTTTACATTTTATTAAATCTAGGTAATATTGAAGCATTTCATTTTCACTGAAATGGGAACGACGTAATCTTCCCAAGCTGATTGGATGTATAGGAATCTGCAAAACTTTGGAGAATTTATTATTACAATATGGATAGAATGGAAGATCGTCATAGTCAAGAGTCAATTCAGAGGAATATTTCAGTTCCATTTTTTGCATAGCTTTATCAAGTGAATCGTTCCAATCTCCAAAAGGAGCAGCAAATCCGGTTGCACTTATTTCGCAGTTTTTTAATTTAATCTCAGCTTTTAGTATGTTATTATAATTATCCTCAATGTTATCATAAACATAGTGTTTATCACAGTGTATAGCCATTTCTTGATCGTTCATTGTTGCATAATTTTTTAACCTATCTTCTGAATCAGTATCCAAAAACCATGTTGCAGAAATATTATTACTTTGGCAGATATTATACATTTCATCTGCATCTTTTTTGGAACAGAAATCTGTATCAAGTCGGAAAATAAATAAATTTTTATCAATATATGGCTGATGCCATAAATGAACAAAAGGAAGATCTCTTATATGATGCAGATATTCTAGAGATATTTCCACGATCTTCCTCAATTTCCCCTTAGAAACTTCTGCTACGATCTCAGATGGAAGTTCCTTTCTATTTGCATAAAATTTCTTTCTTCTCGAATTACTATTTAAGATAAGCTCATTAATATTAAAGGGTAAGATCAGACTTGTTCCATAATCATTAGAAAAAATATTCAATTTTGAATCAATTGTCTTGGAATTCTTAGATTTCGCAATCCTGATCGTCGAATAGATATCCACTAAACCAACTTGTGAGTATAGAGAATTTTGTTCTGAGCATAGAAACCTAACTTTTTTTGTTTTGAATGAAGCCCCATCTAAAATTGCACTATCAGAATAAAGTACTGCTCCACCTGCATTCAGAAATTCATTAATTACTTTATTTTCTATAGATGTATGCGGCTCTGTGATAATGAGAACTGAATATTTTTCTGGAGAGATCTTATCTGATAGCAAAAATTGATCAAAGCTAACACCGATCTGTTTTAAAATGATCTCCCATCCGGGCTTATAGCTATCAATTCCAATTTTCAGATTCACGCAAGATCTCCAATTATTTTCCTTATCTGCTCTTCCCTGCTACTTAGAGAATAATTATTGAGAATATGCCTTCGAAATTGTTCTCCTGTTTTCTCGTTCAAAGCATCCTGAATGGATTCAGCAGTTTTGATGGGATCATCAAATGGAACATAAAATGCAAATTCACCAGCTACTTCCGGTAAAGCTCCATTGCTTGTTACCACTGGAATACATTCACACAACATAGCCTCTGCTAAAGAAATCCCAAAACCTTCGTGTGCAGAAACCTGAACATAAACCTTTGCTTTTTGCATATATTTCAGCAATTCTTCATCATTAACAAAACCTGTGAATACAACATTATCTGAAGCAATTGAACTAAGGTATTCACTAGATTCATCAAAATGTTTTCCGACCAATATGAATTTTACATCAGGAAGATGAGCAGCACTTTTTACGAAAGTTTCTAATCCCTTTCTTTGCAAAGTCTCTCTGGTCACATTCCCAACTGTAATAACAATATTCTTTTTCTCTCCCTGCGGAAAGAATAATTCTGTTTGAACTCCATTATAAACTAGTTCTAATTTCCTAGTTGAAAAGTTACACTCTATCTCATTTTTATTGGATTTGGAAACAGCAAAAGTTAAATCAGTATTATGAAGTATATATTTCACTTTTTTTACATTCTTAGCATTCAGCATCCCACCATATTTTATTTCCGGTAAGTTTGCAACTTCATATCCACCTACCACAACTATAGATTTTTTATGCAGTAATTTGGAGAAGAAAACAGCTAGTAAAGCAGGAAGCTCTGCAAACCAGCAATAAATTATATCATTCTTGCAAACTCCAACAAAAACTTTATATGCTAATGATACTATCTTAAAGATATTTCTTTTTGTTGGAATTGGAATTATTGTTACATCTGCAAATTTCTCCAAGATATTCCTATCATTCCGTACAAATGATGAATTATAGGCCGAAAGGAATAATATCTTTTTCTTCATTGTATATTATCTAACAAGAGCTATTTTCCCTTTTGAAGTCTGTCCGCCAGGTGCCGAGATTACGTAAATATATACTCCGGAACCACATTTCTTGCCAGCTTTATTCAATCCATCCCAACTAAATTGTTCGTAAATATCTTTCTCTATTTCAATCACAATATCACCATTAAGGTCAAAAATCCTACAATATGTGTTGCCTTTAGGCATCGTGATTGCACTTTTATTCTCAATTCTTAATATATCACCATTTTCAGGATAGAATGGATTGGGATACACAATCGTTTCAAAAAGGTTAGTTTCTTCGTTCATCTCTGCTGAGATACCAATTTCCACAGAGTTCATTCCGGAATTAGTTCCAATATACAAGACTCCAGTTCTCGGTTCGTAAGCAAGATCTGTAATCGTGTTTGAGATGAGTGAAGTATTCTCTATAGTGAGGTTTATGAATTTATCTTTACTCTTGTCAAAAATGGTGATCCCGGCATCTTGTGTTCCAATCCAAATCATTCCAAACGGGTCTACAAAAAGTGCAGTTGGATAAGTTGTAATAGAACCATAAAGTCTTTCCTGTCCCTCATAATACCAATATTCAGGATCAGGATTGTCTTCATTCCAAAACCATTGGTTATTGAGCCATACTTTCTTCTTAATATGAGCTCCGTATTTATACCAATATTCTCCATCAAACATAAATAATCCATCACCAGATGCGATCCAAATCTCTTCATTATCTATATTACGCGATGTTATATCAAATATCCTTCCACTTCGCAGATTATCTGTAAATGGGGTTTTCGACCAACTTGCATCATTTGTAATTGGATCTGAAGTATCATTCCAAATTCTTAGACCAGAAACCCAACCTCCGAAATAGATTTTTTCGTCACCAAAAAATATAAAATTTGGATCCATATCCTCCGGATCTAAAGGTTCAAATAATTCAAAATGGGTTATATAATTAAAACCATCATCAAGAATTGTTATATAGCCAGTACTGCCACCATAAGAGCAAACCCATGTTCTATTTTGTTCGTCTACAGTTAAAAAGCTAATAGTGTTATTACCAATACCGTTATATGTTGTAATATTATCCCATACATTATTCACATCATCAAATACACTAATTCCATGTTGCCAATTTTGAGAATAATTACTTCCCCAAGCACCAAACCATTTTCTATTATCTTCATCTACACAAATAGAATAAATATTATTGCTTCTTAAATCAGTTTCTTCAGCTTTGTAATTTTGCCATATGCTTCCATCAAAAGAAGATACTCCTCGTGTACCCTTGGAAGTTGCTGAGCTTCCTTTATGACCGTCTGTAATCCAAAGTATATCTTGCTTATCAAAAACAATATCCTTTATTGTATTAGAAAGTAGGCTGTTCGTTTTCTTTGGAGTTGACCATTCGGAACCATCATAAAATGTAAATCCTTCTCCCCATGTATAAGCTAATAATGATCCATCTATTTCTTTGAATCCCATAACTTGAGTATTGCCAAGATGCATATCGTCAGCACTCCATGATTCTAGAATTTCTCCATCCGAAAATTTGAAAGCAGCAATATCGGTAGAGTCCACTACAACCAATTTTTCTTCATCCCAATACCCAACTCCAGCAATAATCTGCTGTGAACTATTAATATAAATTGGATATATAGAAGAGTCGTGATTTTCAATAATATCGTCATATACTATCCATTCAAAATCGGGTGAAGAAGACACAACAAGCCCTCCCCTGGTTCCGATAGCTACATAATTATCCCTTACCGAGATATCATTAATAATACTACTTGGAAATATAGAATTGTCTGCATTGAAGTGATCCCAATTACTTCCAACATTCATAGAATCTATGTGAACAATATCTAATCCGTTATCACTTCCGCAAAAAATATATCCATCCTCAGACATTTGTAAACTAGTGATGTTGTTTGCAGAAAGTCCATTTCCTGTATCATAGTTATCTAATAAAAGTGGAAAAGGAAAACCAGGATCATCTTTAAAACAGCTTACTCCTAATTTTGTAGCAACAAAAATGAGAGAATCATTATGTGTTATTTTATTCACTTTATTCGATTTTAAACCCAAAATTTCGGTAAGTGGAGTTAAGAAACCACTATTTCCGATTCTGTCAATACCATTACCAGCAGTTCCAACTAATATTTGATTCGAACCTTCCAAATAATCAAGAGCTCTAATATCATTACTATTCAGTCCATTGATTGTGGTTAGAGTTTCTCCAAACGAGTTATTGTTAAGATCATAATTTAGAAGTCCACCCCACGTAGCAATATACAATTCATTTCCGGTTTCAACTACGTCAAAAATATGAGTAGTATTAGTATAAACTTTCCAGTTTTTAAGTGCCAATAAACTTGTTGCAATTAGCACCATAAGAATAATTAATTTTTTTCTCATTTTTTAAATTCCTTTTTGAAAATATTATAAACAACAATAATTAGAATAAATAATAAAAATAATAAAATTGAAAGTAGTATTTTTTTTGAAGAAAATGAAAAACCGAATGCTATGAGACCAAATAATATAGTTAAAAAATAACAGATTATAGCAATATTCTTCTGCGATAGACCAATTTCATGCAATTTATGGTGTATATGCTCTTTATCAGCTTGAAAAATGTTTTCCTTCTTGTTCACACGACGAAATATGGCAAATGCTGTATCCATAATTGGAATAGCTAATGCAATAATTGGAACAAGAAGTGTCATTGATGTGATTCCCTTGATTTCTGTTTTCCCAATTATTGATATCGCAGCAATATTGAATCCCAAAAAAAGACTACCCGTATCACCCATAAATATTCTGGCTGGATAGAAATTATATTTTAAGAAAGACAAATTAGCTCCGATTATAGCTATAGATGACAAAATTATAATTTGGTTAAACTTTAATAAACCAACAGCTAATAATACAATAGCCACAATCAAAGCTATCCCAGAAGCTAATCCATCCATACCGTCAATCAGATTAAAAGCATTAACAACAAGTAAGAACCACAATATTGTTACCGGATAAGAGAAATATCCTAAAATAATTGTTCTTCCAAATGGGTTTGTTAACAATTGAATACTAAATCCGGAAAAATATATAATTGTAATTATTGCTATTTGGAATATTAATTTGTACTTAGCTCTTAATTTAGTTTTATCATCAAGAAAACCTAATATTAACATCAAAAAACTGCCCAATGATAAATATAGTATTTGATAACCTAATTCGGGAAAGATAAAATATACTCCAAGCTGTAGAAGTATTATAGGAATACCAAATGACAAACCACCTGCTATAGGTGTAGACACACTATGAATTCCACGTGTGTCTGGGTGAGAAATTAATTTCTGTTTTTTAGAAAATCTTATATTAATTGGTACTAAAATATAAGTAATAATTAAAGAAAATAAGAAAAATAATAGGTAAGTCATTTTAATTGGAAATTCCTATCAATTTTTGTATCAATAATTTCATGAAAAAAATTGTTCTTTTTGCAAATACAAGCTGGTATATTCATAA
>CAZOCS010000011.1:0-36224 GCA_964578365.1 uncultured Candidatus Cloacimonadota bacterium | reverse complement strand
GGATAGGATCCCACCATCTACTACGAAGATTATCAGCACCAAAATGTCCATTGCCGCCAATAAAGTTCACTTCCAATTTAATATCACGATAAACTAGTAATTCTTTTGTTACCGGATTATATTGGAAGGGAGTAATGCCTACCATAACAACATCTACACCACGAATTTGAGTTGGTTTGGCAAGCTGTGCAAATTCTTTAGGATAAAATTCATCGGTTGAATAAACTACATTGTTTCTATTATAATCAAGCGGTCCATCGTCGGTATCAAGAGGAATTCTGAATGCAGGTGCAAGATCAATATTCTGATAAGATTCAATACGATAGTTCAATATTTGCAATTCAGCTGTTGATCCTTGTGGGATGGCAATATAACGTCCATTACCTGGGAGATCGGGCATCCCTTCATCATTAGGAAGGAAGTTGCCGGGAAGAGAGATAGTTTGCAATAATTCTCCATTAATGGTCTCTTCTCCAAGAGTAAGTCGTTTGATCGAATGGTTCAATTGTACGCCAAAATCACCTTGTTGCTCCAAACTGAATCCATGTTCATTCCATGAATCATTGTATTCAACAATTTGAGTTTGATCAGCAAAAAGTACAAAAACAGCTAAAATAAAAAATAATACTAAAAACTTTCTCATAATATATCCTCCATTTTTTTTACATATACTCTTTTTTACATGCAATATTTATTCCTGAAAGTTACTTGTAAAGCATTAAATTATTGATAATTAGAATAATATTAAACAAAGAGTTCATACTTCAGGTTGTTTGAAAAAGTTTATTAGAAGGTCTCAGATTAAATAAACACTACTCTACTATGAATGTATGAAAAAGGAAGTTGAGCTAATTAGCCCAACTTCGAATTAGATTTTCTTATAATCAGTTTTATTAAGAAATTACATTTACTGATGCTTAGAACTAACTAAAGCATTAATATATAATTCCTCATATAATACGATAACTTTTTTTACTGCAAAAGCCGCGCTGCGAGAAGATATTGTCGCTCCGGAAACAGCTCTAATATCCTTATTCATTCTTAATTGATCCGTGCTTCCTTTGCCGAAAAATTGTTTTAAGAAACTACGTCTTGCAATTGGACGTCCCCTTTTTTCAAACATAACCATTACAGCCATGTTTTGAACCTTTCCTTCCATATCCTGAGCAATGATGTATTTTACAGGTCCCCATTTTCCTGGTTGGGAGTCCATTATAGCAACGCCTGTCTTTTTCCCATTTTTAACTCCAAAATAAAAAGTAAATTCATTCTTCGCAGCTAACTCTTTTGTTTTAGAACCTTTTTGGTAAAGCACTAACCTGCCGCCCATTCTTTCTTTCATCAGAGTTATTTCATCTGAACTGGCAACTTTAGTTTCCTCGATGATCTCATCAGCCTCCGGGAACATTTCCTTAAGAGCCTTTTCATGAGTAAGTAAAGCTTTGGCAAAACTATTTGTTGATATAAACGAAAAAACAATAGCTGCCAATACTAACATAATAATTTTTTTTCTGATCATTATCACTCCTATTTCTCTATAATTTCAAGATCTTCTTTCAATCCGGAAGAACAAAACACTTCACCTTCAAGTGTTATCATTAGTGATTCTAGACCTTGAGTATTCTCTACAAATTCCATTCCCTTCTCAAATCCCATTATGAATAGTGTTGTCGACCAGGCATCAGCTAATACCGGATCTAAAGAAACAACTGTTACACTTGCTAAACCTTTAGAGGGGTACCCTGTGTGAGGATCTAGAATGTGATGATATCTGATATCATCTTCTTCAAAAAATCTTTCATAATCGCCGGAAGTAACAATTGCCTTGTCTTCACCCTTAAGTATTGCAAATACTTCCGTACTTCTAGGATGTTGGATGCCTACTTTCCATTGAGCTCCCCAAAGTTTTCCCAAAACATAGACATCTCCTCCAGCATCAATCAGGGCTGATTTGATTCCAGATTCTCTTAATGATTTTACTGCTTCATCTATTGCATAACCTTTGGCGATTCCACCCAATTCAATTTCAACGCTGCTCTCACTCTTTGTAAGACTTCCATTTTTTATTAATAACTTCTCATAACCGATCTTTGTTAAACATTCTGCTATCTTATCTTCTTTGGGTACAACGTTGGTGTCACTGTAAAATCCCCAAAGTTTAATTAATGGAAAAACTGTAATATCAAATGCTCCAATTGATTTACGGCTGATATTTATAGCGGTTTTAACTAAAGAGATGATCTCGTTATCCGTAACTGGAATACTATTTTTATTGAATTCATATAATGGACTTACAGATTTCGAAACATTGAATTTATCATCAACTTCTTCCATTCTATTCAGAGCTAATTTTATTGCCTCATTAGTCTCTTTGGCGGGACCTACAGCTTGTATTGTGCAATAAGTATCCATAAGAAAGCGTGTTTGTTTATGAATTTTCTCTTTTTTATTTGCATTTCTCCAAAACAAAAATACTATTAGAATAATTATAGCTAAACTCGAAAATATTATTATTATTTTATTACGTTTCATATCTTTTATATACCTGATTATATTAGTGCTTCTCCAAGCATCATTGAAGCAATTTTATCTTCTCCTCTAAAGAGAAGATGTCGAATTTCAGTACTACTTACTTTTACATCTCCTATCCGGAGAAAAGGAACTATTTTAAGATTATAATTTAATTTGTTACTCATTAACCTCAGAGTATCTACATTACCTGTACGATTTTTTCCGAAATGGAAATCTGAACCTGCCACTATTATCTTTGCACCAAGTTGTTTGCAAAGTATCTTTTGAATAAAATCTTCTGGACTAAGAGAAGCAAAATCCTTACAGAAATTAATTACAATTAAGATATCCACCTTAAGTTCTTTCATTTTTTCAATTTTGTTTTCAAGCGGTGTAATGATCCTTATCTCTTTTTCAGGATTGATGAAATTTTTGGATAGTTTATCAAATGTAATTACAACAGATTTATATCCGTAACTTTTAGCTTCGGAAACCACTTTTTTTATCAAGCGTTGGTGTCCTAGGTGAACACCATCGAAAGTACCGATCGTAATGATTGATTTATCCAATTTAAAACCTGATAATTCTCGAATTATTTTCATTTTTTTTTCACCAATATGTACAAATCATAACTACCATATAGGGTTTCTATTGATTTAACTTTCAATACAAAAGTAAATAATAGAAACCCATATTACTTTGCTTAACTAACTAGTATAACAAAACTAGAAAGTTACTCTCATACCAACAATTAGTCGATTATATTCTAGCTTGTCATCCAAGCCGGGAACACCAAATCTATCCAATCTTTCCCGAGTTTCCATTTGATAATTTACAGCTAGAATTGCACTGTCTGAAAGATAGATCTGAACACCTGGTGAAATAGAACTATATGTTTCACTTCCCATAGCTGTGTAATGGAATCCACTATAGTTGTTATCAACTATATTATAATGCAGATTCAGTTTTGCCCACGGTGTAACGCGATAGAAAGCTTTCACATAGTAACCAAAAGGTGTAGCATCATCATAAATACCAAGGCTATCATTTTCTACAATACTGTCTTCCCATGTTCCACCAGCAACTTCTGCTCTAATGTTGAAAGCTCCAGCAGTGAAATCGACTCCTGCTGCATAACGAAATACGCTCTTTTCATCATCATCATCGTACTTTCCGGAAGCTACTGAAGCTTGAAATTTAAGTGCACCAAACTCAGGCTCTACATGAAGCATAACCAATGGTGTTTTGTTGTTATCGTTGAATTGATTCCCACCGTTCATTATATATAAATAAGTAGGAAGAGACATGTCACCAATTTCAAGCGGTTTATAAAATTCAAAACCCGTGTCATGCATAGCACCTAGGTAATTATTACACGAAAATTTACTGCCGGAAATTGCGTCTTCCCAGAATAACTCTCCTCCGTAATCCCATGTAAATCTAGGCTTTACAATACCTGCAGCCATATCAATTTCATAAGGTAATGCTACAGAAACGACAGCTTTTACCCAACCATGGAAACCTGCATGGATATCACCAGGAGCAACTTTTTGTTCACCAATTTTTTTTCCAAAACTTGGTGAAGCACCAGTGCTGGCAGACCAGGAAGGTTGAAGATCTACAGATACTGTTTCTGAAAGATCATGGGAGAAATAAAGAATCAACTCAGTAAAAGCCATTCCCATACTTGAATTATCTTTGTAAACAGTTCCCCCAGTAGTAGATTCTCCGTCGGCCATATCCAATACTGTCATTCGAACATGTCCACCAACTGTTGTTTCACCACTTAGACCAACTGAAAAAGTGGCTAACAATCCAATAATCATTAAGATGATTAATAATCTTTTTTTCACTTTTATCCTCCTTTTTTTTCTGTGAAAAATATGTTGCGAATTCTCTTGTTTTTTTCGCTTCTACCCATTGCACCTCCTTTATTTTCTGTGAATTTTTCATATTTCTATATTGTCCCTTTTGTCATCTGTTTGGTTGTCTGTCTGTTGATATAAAACAACAATCAAATCACTTAAGGCCGGTATAAATTTTTTAAATGTTTTTCCTGAGAATTTTTGAAGCCTGATGAAATTGCGCGTTTTGTTTATTGAATCCGGAATGTAAGCTAAGGAAGTTGTTATAATAGCTGTTATTCGATTTCCTGAAATACCAATAAATTCAAAAGGAGACAGTATTTTTTTTAGACCTAAAGCTAATTCTTTGGTAGAAGTAGTCATCATCATAATAGTAGCACTTAGCAATAAAAGAATTATACGAAAAACAAACATACTTCCCATGGATAATCCATCGATAGTAATTTGCAGAAATCCAAAGTCCAATAACACTTCCCCGCTTCTGTGTAGAAACAATGGAATAAAGAAAGAGAAAAAGAGGAATATGGATAATCTTTTTATCCTTGTAAGTACTTTTATAATTCCAATTTTTGATATAAAAATTACTGTCAGCAGAAACAACAGTGCGAAACAATAAACTATGTAATTAGTCAAAAACAATATCGTTATAGCCAAAATCACCACGAACAATATTTTTATAGTTGAGTTTAATGAATGAATTGGTGAGTCTACTTTAACATAATTCAGCGAAGAAAATGGAGTAGCCAATAAATCATTTTGCTTATTTAAATCAATTCTTTTTGCTGCAGTTTCTAATTTTCTGCAAACTTGTGAAGCTACTAATCCTGTGATCCAACCCATTATTACTGCACTGATTCCCAACCAAGGTAAAAGTAAGAAAATTCCTTTATGCTTAATCAACAAGAAATAAACCAAGCTGATCTGCACAAGATTATGTGTAAATGCACCCATTAAGCTAATACCAACAAGGCTAAAATATACTTTGCGATTCAATGTGGAAAGCTTAAAAAAAAGACCCATTATTAAAGTACTGGAAACAGCACCAGAGAAACTAAGAATAAATGTGGGAGATAGAAAAGTTCCCATAATAAATGAACTGATGATTGTTCGTAATATGGCAATCTCCATAGATGCCTTGAAACCAAGATTAACCAGAGCTACTATGGTGATCATGTTTGCAAGTCCCAGTCGAACACCCGGTATGGGGTGTGGTATCAAACTTTCTAGTATCTGCAAAGTAGAGGCACAAGCAACCAATAGTGCAATTTTCTGGATTTTGTTTTCTTCTGTTAAGTTTATCATAACTTTCAATAACTGATTACATCATAATCAGCATCAGGAGCTTTTCCTGTAATTTCTATTAGAATTTTATTTGTTACACAAACTATCGTCTGTGAAGGTCGTGATATCCATCCGGTATGAACGCATATTTTGCGAGGGCATACAGCTTCTAATGTTCTTAAACTGCCTTCTTTAACCTCAATAACCATGTAATCAATTTTAGTAATCTTATCTTGTGAAAGATCTATTTCCAATATTAACTCATTGTTTACATAGATGGAAGCCTGTTTCCCATTAACTGAGCTGACAATGTTCAATGAAATTAGAGAGCCAATAGATATGCTAAGAAAGATAATTGTAAGAATCCAATCAAAAATTGAAATTTTATGTTGAATTTGCCTTTTCATAATATTTTCTATTAATTCCTATAATTATTTATTATGGGGAGCATGGTGGGGAGAATCTACCCTGCTCCCCTTATTAACAGAAGTACAACATGCAAGAACTCTTCGCGAATCCTAAATACAGCATGACATAGAATGGAAGATTGCATTATTTCTCGATCATAAACTGACTGGATTTTCACTTAAATCCCACCATGTTCTTTCTGTTCTTCATATTGTACGTTATCTCTAAAATATATGGATTATGATTCTTTTTTTGTGAGCCAAATGTCCTTGAGCGGAATCAGAAACAAAAAGAGAAAACTAAATGCCATCAATATTCCGGCTATAACCATCAAAATTGCAAATTGTGATGAAACATAGCGGATCAACCAAGCTGAACCGAGGTCAAGTATAATTGAACCAAAAGCCAAAAATACTATAAATTTCTTTAGCAATTCAGAAGCCGAAGAAAATGAAAATATTGTGCATAAAAGTAAGAACATCATTGACATTCCCAAAAGATGAGGATGAGTTATTTCTATCATTTCAGAGAATCCTTTTTCAAAGATCATTTCTTCCTCGTTACCTACATAATGTTCTGCTGTTCCAGACAACGTGAAATGAGTTTTTTCATAAACATTTACCAGTGCAACCAGATATGAAAGAGCCATGCATAAAAGAAATAAAGTAACCAGTAACTTCTTATCTTTGCTCATTCCATAAAGATTTATTTGATTCATATTATACCTCCAAAGATTTCATTATAGTAATCCATTTAGCATTAATTATGCCAAATACACAAATCCAATTTCAGTAAGAGGCAAAGAATTGAAGTATTGGTTAATAATTGAAGATTTTGAAAAAAGTAAGTTATTTCATAGGAATGTTTTGAAAGATTTTGAGAATATTTAAAATTAATCAAAAAAAATTATAGCTAAAATTCTGTATAACAAGAACAATTGTAGAAAAAAAAACGAAACATACTAATTGTAATATTGCGTAACCTATTAAAACTCAACAGCTTATAGTAACATTAATTTTTACAGTATCGAAAATATATATTATAAATCTCAAATAATTTAAAATGGAAAACAGAGAAGAAAAACTCTTTAATACATTACCTATTGGTAATACTTTGCCAAATTGGTAATATTATTTAATCTCGTATTTCTTCAATTTTTCCCAAAGATATTTTGTAGAAATACCCAATATCTCAGCAGTTTTATTTTTCTTCCAATTTGTTTGCTCCAGAATCCTTCGAATATGCTCTATTTCAACTTCCCGAATTCTAAGTTTTAAATTGTTCGAACTTGATGTTTTTTTAATTATTAAATACTCAGGTAAATTCGAAATTCTGATTTTGCTGGAAACCGATAATGTTACTAACCGCTCAATTAAATTCTCCAACTCCCTGATATTCCCAGGCCAATCATATTTCATCAAAACCTGAATTGCTTCTGATGATATCTCTACATTTTTATTCAATTGCATATTTAGATTCTTCAGAAAATGATTTACTAAAAGAGGAATATCTCCTTTACGAACTTTTAGTGGAGGTATGATTATTGGCACAACATTTAGCCTGTAATACAAGTCCTTCCTGAATTTTCCTTCATCGACCAAAGTTAATAGATCCACTTTACTTGCTGTAATTATCCTAATATCTACTTTAATTGTTTCTGTTCCACCAACACGTTCAAATTCTCTTTCCTGTAAAACTCGTAAAAGTCGCATTTGTACAAGTGGGCTCATATCATCCACATCATCAAGGAAAATAGTACTTTGATTTGCAAGTTCGAATCTTCCTTTTTTCATTTTTACAGCATTTGTAAAAGAACCTCTTTCATGCCCGAAAAGTTCACTTTCCAAAAGAGTTTCCGGCAGAGCTCCACAACTTACTTTTATCAACGGATTATCTTTTTGGTCACTCAGATGATGAATAGCTTCTGCTACTAATTCTTTCCCAGTTCCACTCTCTCCCTGAATCAGTACTGTACTTCTGCCTGGTGCAATGATCTCGATCAATTGATAAATATCCTGCATCACTTTGCTTTTGCCTATAAGATTTCCAAGTGAATATTGTTTTTTTAATTCTTTTCGAAGAAGTATATTTTCTTTTTTTAGTTTTTGCAGTTCCAATCCCTTTTTTATTATCAAGATCAATTCCTCAGGTAAAAACGGTTTTGTAACATAATCAAAGGCTCCGGTTTTCATTGCTTGAACTGCAGTTTCTACAGAGCCATATGCTGTCATCATAATAACTATGCTATCATAGGAAATCTCTTTTATTCTCTTCAGCAATTCTATTCCATTCATTTTTGGTAATTTTATATCCAACAAAACCAGATCAAAATATGTTTTTTGAAACTTAGTTAATCCAGCACGACCATCGGAAACCATAGTGATTGCAAATCCACTTTCCTCCAATGAATCCCTTAACATGCTTTGCATCAAGACATCATCTTCAACTATTAATATCTTATATTTTTTCATTATTCTCATTCGGAACCGGTAATGATATTGTTACTTCGGTTCCTTCTCCTTCGATGCTTTTTATATCTATCGTTCCGTTATAAAGTTGCAATATATTATAACAAATAAACAATCCCAGACCTGTTCCTTTTCCTACATCTTTGGTTGTAAAGAACGGATCAAATACTTTTTCCTGTACTTCTTTATTCATCCCTTTTCCGGTATCTCTAAAAGTAATAACAATCATCCCGTTTTTGTAAATTGTTTCAATTACCAATTCCCCTTTGCTTCCTATAGAATCAATAGCATTAGTAATAATATTTATAAATACCTGCTGTATCTGTGTTGGATTCAAGATAATCGCAGGTAAAGTTCCTTCGGAAGCCAATTTCAATGTTATCTTCTTTTTTTTGTGTTTATAAGGAATAAAAGTAATCGCATCTTTCAGTATGTGATTTATTTCTGATGATAGAAGGTCTGATTTGTGATACCTGGTATAGCTCAGAATCTGTTTAACAATAGTTTCGATTCGAATCAAACCTTTCAATATTAATTCAAGATTATCTCTATTCTGTTTTTTTATTTCTGAATCTACTAAAACTTTCCGTGTATAATATAATACGGCTCCGAGAGGATTATTTATCTCATGCGCAATTCCGGCTGAAAAACTACCTACTGTAGCCATTTTTGAAGTTCTGATCATTTTGCTGTGAAGATTCTCTAACTCTTTCGTTCTTTCTTTAACTTTATTGTCCAGTTTGTTTTTTTCTTCTTTTATTTCACGGCTTTTTTTATCCAATTCTTTCAGTAAATATGAACTCGTGGTTTTGAATTCCTGAAGTTTTTTTTTGCTTTCCTTTAGAATCCTGCTGTCTGCTTTAGTTCTTTTTTTATAATTACTGAATTGTTCGGAGATTAATGATATTGTCGATTCCCAGTCTTCGCTGTCGAAATTGCTTTTATACATTCGACAATTCAAGCAAACCTCCATCTTTTCAATCCAAGTTCCGCGAATTGCATTATAGCAATATGTTCCAGATATAAGCCAGCACTTCGCTTTCTCAGATTGATATGCAGGACATTCTTTTTTTGTACAATGAAAATATTCCCAACACTTCGATGAGATTTGTTTTTTTTTCATTCTGAAAACTTTTAATTTTTAGGATCTTTCATTTCTAAAATTGTTGGAGGATTCCCACTTAATGCTTCACCATATTTTCTGAATCTGACAATATCCGGAACAAGTTTCATAAAATCAAATTGCTCGATAATACCTGATTCTAAAACGACATCTGCAAATGGATTTTTTCCTTTCAGCCTATCTAAAGCAAAATCTATTTCATTTTTTTCAGAAAGAAGTTTTGCATATCCGTCGATTTCAATTTCCCATGAATTTTCGTATGGATCTTCTATTGTTAGAATTATAAAGGATACTTTTGAAGAAGATTGGATTTGATCTATTTTTGGACTTTCTTTGGTAGACATAAGATAACAATTAAATTCATCATCTATCCCGTAATACATTACTCTTTGTCGCACATTATTAGAATCAGTATCATTTGTACCCAAAATCCCCAAAGATGCTTTTTTTAGAAAACTTAAAATCTCTAATTTTGTATATAGAATTCCCATTGTTTCTCCTTATAGAAAGATCTGTTTTTCTATTAACTACTTAATTAATCTAAATATCGAAAAGTGATAATTTCTGTAAAGAAAAAAGGAGAGTGACTGCCTGTTTCAAGTACATTAACCTTTTACGTTATGACTATAAAAGAGTTGTAATATCGTTGTATTTTACTTCAACAACAAACACTTTCTATTCATCTCAAAAGTACCTGATTTCAGTTTGTAAAAATATATTCCACTGGAAACTGGTTTGCTATTTTGGTCAGTTCCATTCCAAGTAATTGAAGATTGACTCTTATCTATTGAGTATTGGCGAATTTTCTGCCCTTTTAAATTATAGATCGTCAATTCTGGGTCCTCAGTGATCTCACTAGTTAAATTGAAAGAGATAGTTGTGATTGGATTGAAAGGATTGGGATAGTTTGTAAGATGTGGTTTTTCTGCCGGTACGATATTGTTTTCCAAGGTTACTTCTCCAATCTCTTCCAATAATTGTGTCATAAACAATTCAGCTTCTGTATTGTACGTGAAATAAAGTGGAAATCCAAGCAGAACAAAATGACCATTTGGCAAAGCTTTCAAAGCACAATTCTCTCCAATATATTGGCTTCCTGCAACACCGTCATATTGAAAGATACCATTTGTAGATTCAGGGAAAATACCAATATAAGCAAGCTTCCCATCAAAAGATACAAAAACCTTGTCTGGATCAACGTTCAAATCTTCATATTCATCGGATGTAGCACCAGTAAATTCCCATTCAATAACCTGTTGGACACTACCACAATCAAGGAAATCTGATCTAAAAGAATCTGGAATTTCGAATACCGTTTTCCACCCTGAAATAATTAAATTTCCACCACCTGCCAAATAACAACCCAGCACATCCAGATTATCATTAATGCTATGGCCGTTCATATCATCATCGTGGTATATGATGGTTGAAAAATTCACAATATATTCCAAATCCAATTCTCCTTCATCTGCATAGTCATAAGCAGTGAAACTGCAATTGATAATATCTTCATAAAATTCATCAACCATCACATCATCAGGGCTCCCTTGAATTCCAGGACCATCATTAGTTTCATCAATAACTAACAGTCCCTGATCCAGTGGAAAGTTTAGAGGAGTAGCCTCATAGATCCCTGAAAATGGAGTTTCGTAGGATTCATCTTTTATTGCTTTAAGTTTATAATAATAAGTAGTACCATTAATAACATCATTATCGGTATATGAAGTTTCTGTAATTATCTCCGAATTCAAAATAATAAAGGGATCTTCCGGAGATTCTGCGCGAAACAAATTATAGCCATCAATATCAACTTCAGGCCAGAATTCATCCCAATAGATAATTACACTTTCATCAGCTGAATACGCATTATTTATCTCTGCCTGCCTAAATGTTGTTCCAATGTTTAATACCCAATTATTAGGATCACATTCAATATTATCATAATCAACAAGACTTACATCAGAGATGGTTTGGGCAGGGGCATCTGGTGTAGCATCTACTAACACAGAATCATGTAATGTCCCATAGTTAACATGAAATGGAACATCCAGATAAAAATCAGTTTCAGTATTAGATCCTGTTTGAACATAAGTCATTATGCGTGGAACCGCATTATACGGATTAAAGAAAAAAGTATATTCCATATTTGGTAATCCCGGCTGGTATATCCATTGAAGGAAAAATTGGTCTAGATCCATTCCGCTGATGTTTTCGCAAACTTCCTGAAAATCGTCGGTGATCACATTTCCATTATGATATTCTATGAAGTATGTTTGTAGTATTTGGAAGAATATTTCATTACCGGTTTTTAAGCGGAGCATATGCAAAACAGCTGCCGGTTTTTCATAAGTTGCAGGAGTAAAATAAGCTCCTGGTGGAGGATCATATACAATTTGCGGAGAGCTGCCTCCCCAACTTATATAATACTGTTGAATTGAAGAATAAACATAATCTACCATTGCTTCGAATCCCTGCCATTCTTCCATATAAAGTGCTTCCGAATAAGTTGCAAATCCTTCTGAAAGCCAGATATCCTTCCAGGTAAGACAAGTAAGACAATCACCATACCACTGATGTGAAAGCTCATGTGCAATAACCATTTCTCCACCATGATTACCATTGATATTCTGACTTCCAAGCGTAGTCATTGTTTGATGTTCCATTGCACTGTAAGTAGCAAAATTTGTTACAGCATTCCCATATTTTTCAAAAGGGTAAGTTCCAAATTTGTCGGTATACACTTCCATCATAAATGGTAAGTTGGAAAAATCTTCTGTTGCATTGGGTACAAGACCAGAAGAGACAAAGTTTTGGATCGGAATCCCGCTATAGGAATCATTTAATTCCACATAATTTTGCGCAACTATTGATACAAGATAGGTTGCCATAGGGTTTGATCCATCCCAATGGTGTGTCATTGTACCATCACCATTATCCACTATCGAGGTTCGCAATCCATTACTAGCTGCCAACCAATCATCCCTCACGGTTATATGTAGATCAACAAGAGCTTTATCCCAGGGATGATCATAACATGGCCACCAATAACGGGAGGCATTTGGATCGGAAATTGTGAAAACATGACTATTGCTGAAATACATACCCAAACCATCCCAGATTGGATAACCGGAATATTCTACTGTTGTTGTAAATTGCTCTCCCGGGTTTACCGATCCAAGCTGAATTGTTATTAAACTACCATCGTATGTATAGCTTGCCGTACTTCCATTTAATTGAACATCTATAACTGTCATTGCTTCCAGTTCATAAATGATCTCTGTAAGCACTTCTTCCGCTTCAGCGATAGTTACTACAGCTCCAGAAATAAAGTCGTTTGCATCTTCAATTTCCATGGTGATATCGTAACTTAATATATCAAATCCATGAGCAGAATCTGCTCTTACTTCTTCATAGGGAACTATTACAACAGCTGCTCTTAAACGATCACATCGTGGACATGCAAAAACAGAAACAATTAACAGTAAGAATAAAAATGTTATTATGATTCTTTTCATTTCCCCTCCTATAGGGGGTGTACATAGTTTTGACATGCACATATACACCTCTATAGTATTAAATTATATAAGGTTACATGATTATTTTGACACATCTATTATTGAGAATTATTGCAAATTATTGAGAATTATTGACATAATAATGCAAAAATTCGGGAATAATTGGCACTTTTTCGGGAATAATTGACATTTTTTTTCATTTTATCCCATTTTATCCCTTTTTTGTGTCATTAATTTCTTTTTCAAGTTTTTCAATTCGGGCAAGTATTGAATTCTGATCAGGATCTGATTTATTAGTTCCTTCTTCAGAAAATGGAATATCACCAATACCCTTTATTAGCCAATTAGCATCGATATTATATAATTCAATTATTTTTTCAATAAAAGATAAGCTGGGTTCGACTCGTCCCTTTTCATAATTATTATAATTAGGTTGGCTTAAATTGGTTTTGTTAGCAACAAACTGTTGTGTATAGTGCTTAGTTTTCCTTAAATACAATAATCTTTCTGTAAAGGTTTGCAACACTTTCCCCCTGAGTATTTATAAATAATAATTATAAATAACTTGACTATTATAAGTCAGATTTATAAATACTTCTCATATCATAAACTGGTTTTATTAATCTGGGAGGTAATACAATGTCAAGGATAAAAGGAGATAACAATATTTTGCAGTGTAGTGCAAGAAACACTGCAAAAAACACACTAAGTTCACAAAGTAATTTAACTTCCTATAAAATAGAAGAATTAGAAGATTCTACAGAGTGGATCGATGTAGTATCCACTGCAAAACTATTCAATAAAACCAGACAAGCAATATCCTACCAAAATAAGAAAGGTAATTTTATAAGTATTACGGTCAAGAAACCTGCAGGTGGGTTGAAGACTTTCATTAATGTAAATAGTCTTCCAATTGAATATCGGCAGAAATGGAAGATGTATCTTTATGATAAGCATGGGATCGGAAAAGAGATCGTAGGGATCTCTACTGAATTTTCAAAATACACTGATAGATCCAAGAGAAGAGCATTTGCCAAAGAGACCATAATTAAAACATATCTTGAGCGTAGAAACTTAGCTAAAAAGAACGGGATCATGCTGCGTGTTATCGATGTACAATTTCAAAGAGATCTTGATCAAAAACTTATCTTGGTTGATCAACTCAAAGCACTTGGTAAATTTGATATTACTCCAGATCAACTGATAAATAAAAGAAAGAAGCATCTTATCTCTATTAAGGTTATTAAGAGTTGGCTCAAGATGTGGAAAGACGCAAATGAGAATATCGCTGTTCTATGTGATAATTATGATAAGTGTGGAAGGAAAAGAACCTGGTCAGAGGATATGAAGATCTATATAGTTAAATTAGCTATGCATCGCAATAATTATACATACAGACAAATATATGATAAAACTCAAGAGTTCTTTGGTCAGGCAACACCTTCTTATGATGCGATCCAAAGGTATCTTAAGAATGTAGTAATTCCACAAAACAGATCATTGTATGCTCATGTTCGAGGAAAGAATGCAGTTAAGAAGATCTCTTCTTATGTACCCAGGATCAATGATGCTTATCCGGGTGATCTTTGGGTATCTGACGGGTATGTTAATAAATTCCTGGTCTATTCACCTTACCATTTGCATCCTGATAGATCTAAACGAATTCTATTAAGACCGGTAGTAGTCTATTGGCTGGATACAGCGACCGAATTGATCACCGGATACGCAGCTTCATACTCTGAACGGTTCGATGTAGTGATCAGTTCATTTAGTCACGCAGTCGAAAGATTTGGTGTACCTAAAGGGATCATGACCGATAATGCCGGATCATTCCATAATGTACAAACTGATCCTGAGTATTATGCTAAGAAAAAGAATGATACACAAAGTAAAAGAACAGCTATTAAATATTTACGTTCAGGTTATCCAGGTTTCTTTGAAGATATAGGTGTTGAACGTGTAGTATGGACAACACCCGGTAATCCACAAGCTAAGAAAATAGAACCATACAATCATAAGATCTTTGATGAATTCGAAAAAGATCAACTAACCTACCTGGGTAAAACTCCTGAACAACGTCCCGAAGCTTTGCATATGACAAATCATCTTTTGATGAGAAAGTATGGAGATCAGATATTAAACTGGGAGCAATTTTTAGGAGCTCTTGATGAACACATTGAGAGATGGAATAATACTAAACGTAAAAACCTGAATGATCTAAGTGCTAAAGAGTATTATCTGGATTATAGTTCTCAATATCCCTTGAAAAAACTATCTGAAGAAGAGATGTTCTTAAAACTGTCTGCACGTAAAACTTTGAAGTTGAGAGGAAAGCAAATAGAGTTAATGGGTAATCTCTACAGACATCCTTCTTTTGAAGCATTTATTAATACTGAAGTTCAGGTAATATATAATGTACGTGATCTTCATTCGATTCATATAGCAACTATTGATGGTAAGTTGCTGGAGGGTAAAGCTCATATTGTTCAATATGGAAGCCAAACAAATAAGATCATGACCGCTGATGCAATTCATGCGAGGAACTACTATGAGAAGCAGAATAAAGCTGTTTATTTTGAAATTATTCAGCAGGGAGGATTAACAAATAAATTAAGACCATCCAATATCGATCAGGCTTATATTAATGCGAATAACAACTTACTTGCAGAAGAATCATTGAGAATAGATAATAAGATAAAAGATATACACAAAAACAGCAGTTCAGAATTGGAGATCGTTAAGAATAAAAAGATCAAACTCAAAAAAGTCAACAAACCCACAAATCCCCGTCCTGTAACTTCTATGTTAGATAAACTAGCCTTAGAGCGTATAGAAAATGAAGAAGCAATTGAGGTCGATCCTGAAGAATTAAAAGCAATAGAACTCATAGCCAGAATAAAAAAAGAAAGAGGGATGCCAACAAAGAGGAGGATATTAAATTGAGAGAGAGAATATTAGTAGAGACTTATAACGTTAAAGAGGTTAATAAGCTGGTTTATAAACTTCTAAAGAGACCGAAAACAGAAGTTCCCGGCTTAGCTGTAGTTTATGGGCCAACCGGATTCGGAAAAACTCGCTGGAGTGAAATGACTGCATTTCGTAATGGTTGGGGCTATATGAGAGTTAGTCGTTTGCAACGTGAAAAGGCTTTTGTGCAAGAGATATACCGAAGATTGCATTGGTTGATCTATGGAGAGGAATTCGTCATGAAAGGAACAGCTTTCAAAATTGAAGAAATGTGTATCAAATTACTGCAGGAGAATCCAGAGATCGTTTTATTCATCGATGAGATCAATCATAAGATCCATAAGCATGAATGGGATATTCTCGAAGTGATCAGAGATCTGACAGACAGATCATTTGCATCTATTGTCATGATCGGTGAACAAGATACAGTTGATGCATTGAATGATTACAATCCTCACTTCTTCGGTAGATGCAATTTCTTCTTCAAATTCGAGAAGAACACCTTAGAAGATGTTAAGAGGATTTGTAAGGAAGTTGCAGAAGTACCTTTAGATCATAAGATCATTGAAGAGATATACAAAGAGACCGATGGAGATCTAAGAAAATTCGTTTCATATATCCCTGAATTAGAAAATACTATTACCAGAGGTAATATTGCTCTCGAAAAGAAAGTTAATTGAGAACTATATTGTACAGATAGACAGACCTTTCTGCATAAGAGAGATCAGTCAGATCACAGGAGTTCCTTATTCTACAGTTTCGGAGAATGTTTCAAAATTTAAAGAACAAGGAAGGATCGTTTTAATAAATGGCTTAAGTACTCCAAGATTCTACAGGTATATTCGTAATTCAAAAGCTGCAAAGAAAACAAAACCTCTAAGCTTTACACCGCAACTTGATAAGTTAAAGATCATTTATGATAAGATCGGTTTATTACATCGAGTAGCAGATGTAGTGAAGACACTTTCATTTAGTGAATCAACTGTTTGGAGATACATTAAAATTCTTCTTTATGATGGTTGCATAATGAAACACAGAGGAAAATACTTCCAAAGAGAATTTAAACCTTCAGGTAGATCTTTTGATGAATATCCTCGAATTAATAAACACTTCAAAAGACCAGCCTTAATAAGCGATCTGGAACAAATATGCAAAAAGGGGAATTTTGAAGTTCCTAATATTGATAATATAGCTAATGCTGAAATAATTAAACTGTCCGATAGATATCAGATACAGACTACAATATTGTTAATTAATAGAAGAGAAAACTACAATGGAAATCAAACCAGAAGAAGTTGCCGAAATCAATAAAGAAAAGGGAATTGAATCTACAATTTCGTTGAGTATTATTGATAAATTACATTTATTAAATTATTTTATACTCATACTTCCAATTTACATTCAGCATTTCTGCGTAAAACTAATAGGAAGATCAATCTAACATTTATCATTTATTAATTTTGAATAACTAGAAAACAAAGACACAAAAGCTTTCCAAAGAATATTCTTGACGCAAATTTTCTTAATTATCAAATGTGTAACATCAACATAAAAATTCAAAGGAGAAAAAAATGTTTAAAAAGACACTGTATTTAGTTGTATTAGTCATAATTTCAATCAGTTTATGTTATGCAGAAGATTTCATATTAGAAGGTAACCTAGAAGTAGAAGGTGTAATCAAAGGAGAAGGTGATGGTGAGACTCCAAAAGGTTATATCCTGGAACCAACTTTTCTAGATTTCTGGGAAGGTACATCAGAATATCCTTTTTCAATGAGAATTGAGCGAGTAGATCAAGCATTACACTTATATCACATAGCTGAAGGTGTTACTCAGCCGAGTTGGATAGTTAAATCAGTTATAAATGGTTATGGACTGCGAATAGGTAATGACTTAACTGTTTTTAATGAAAATATTGATTATGAAAACAGTCCTTATAAACTTGCTGTTGATGGCACAATTCTAGCAAAGGAAGTACAAGTAAAAAGTGATGTAACTTGGCCGGACTATGTTTTCGAAGATGATTATCAGTTGCCTAAGCTAAACGAACTTGAATCTTTTATTGTTTCAAATAAACATCTTCCTAACATTCCATCTAAAGAAAAAGTAGCTGAAGAAGGATTTGGCTTAGCAGAAATGCAGGCAAAACTGTTACAAAAAATAGAAGAACTTACATTATATATTATAGATCTACAAAAACAGAATGATGCTTTGGCTGAAAAGGTAGAAGGACTCTCTAAAACTGAATGACAAAAGTATCGGTAATACAAAAAGTTAATCAGCTACTATTCGAAGCTGTTAAACTTAATGCCAGTGATATTCATTTTGAAACATTTGAGAATGTTTTTAAAATCCGCTTTCGTATAGATGGTGTTCTACAGGAGAATTGCACATTACCATATATTCAAAAAGATGAATTCATAGCCAGGATCAAGATAATATCCGATCTGAATATTGCTGAGAAACGACGTCCGCAAGATGGAAAATTTTCTTTTAAAGCAGATAATAGAACAATTGATATTCGAGTTTCCATAATTCCGACACTTTATAATGAGAAAGTTGTACTCAGGATTCTGGATCGGGAAAGTATTCTGTTTGATCTGAGTTCCCTTGGATTTCAACAGGAAGAGCTTTCTTTATACAGAAAAAGAATATACTCACCCAGCGGAATGATCTTAGTTACTGGACCTACTGGTAGCGGTAAAACAACTACTCTATATTCCACATTAAACGAACTGAATACACCCGAAGTGAATATTACAACAATCGAAGATCCGATCGAATATAATTTGCAGGGTATCAATCAATCACATATTCGACCAGACATAGATTTTACTTTTGCTTCAGCTCTAAGATCAATATTAAGGCAAGATCCTGACATTATTATGCTGGGAGAGATACGTGATTTGGAAACTGCTGAAATTGCAATAAGATCTGCCCTTACAGGACACTTGGTTCTATCCACTTTACACACAAATAATGCTGTCTCTACTATTACTCGTCTTATTAATATGGGAGTAGAAAAATTCCTTGTCTCTTCATCTGTGAAAATGATCATTGCTCAACGCTTAGTACGTAAAATCTGTGAAAGCTGTAAAACTGAATACACACCAAATACGTCCATACTAAAGGAATTGGAACTACCGGTTGATAAAACATATTCACATGGATCAGGTTGTGATAAATGTAACGAAACAGGATACAAAGGGAGAATTGCCGTTTATGAGATGCTTGACATTACAGAGAAGATTTCTGAAATGATCTTGATGAATGCGAGCGAAATTGAAATCAGGAAAGCTGCTGTACATCAAGGCATGAAAACTTTGAAAGAAGCTGCCCGTAATAATGTGCTTTCCGGAATAACCACACCAGAAGAAATAATGAAAATTATAGCGGTTTAATCATGAAAAAATTATTAACGTTCATTTTAGTATTACTGATCTGCTCAAACATTGTTGCCCAGAAATCACTGCTTGAGCATGAAGCATTTAAAGATAAACTGAAGAAAGTTGAACGAAAAGAAGAACCAATAATAATGACTGAAGAAGACACTAGTATTAAAGAGGTTGAAAAACCTGCTTTTTCGAAGGAAGATACAATAGAGATCATAGAAGAGAATAAAGAAATGATCGATAAAACTCTCCTTGATGAGAATGCTTTCCAGAATATCGAGCGCTTGAATGTGAAAGACATGGAATTACGTGATGTATTTCGGGGTATAGCATTCCAATACAATATTAACATAGTCGCAGATAGCAAGCTTCGCGATCCAGTCACACTAACACTTTCGAATATTCCAGTTATCGATTGTATATTGTTCTTGATAGATGAGTATAAATTGCAAGTAAGACAGCATGGTAATATAATCAGCGTCCAAAAACAAGAGGTTGAAGAGATAATCAGTTCGGATAAAAAGCTGAATATTAAGATCGAAAACAACCAGTTGAATGTCGATATCAGGAATGAAGAATTAAGCAAGGTAGTGAAAGCAATATCACAAGCTGGAAAGATTAACATTATCATTGAACATGGAGTAAAAGGGAACATCAGTGGATATTTTCAGGAAATCAATTTGATCAAAGGAGTGGAACTCCTTTTTAAAAACAATGGTTTTGTTATGCGTGAGAGGAATGATGTTTACTATGTGAGCTATGATCGCAAAACATATTCCGGTAAGGACGGTTCCACAAACTCACTTTGGGTTATAGTAGATAATGAAAACAGGATAAGTTTCGATCTGATCGAAGCAGATATAATGCTGGTTTTACAGGAAATCTCCCAACAGATGGATATTAACCTTGTAACTTACGAAACACCTACCGGTAAGATCTCTGCCAAATGCTCCAATATCTCATTAGATGAAGCTCTGAACTTTCTCTTTAAAGGAAGTGAATTTACCTACAAGGTTGTAGATAACGTGTATATCATTGGTAATAAGAAGATCAGTGGACTCGTTACTAATAAACTGATCAAGCTAAATCATATAAAGGCTGAGGGTATTCCTGAACTTCTGCCTGAAATTATAAAAAGAAACGCTACTATCAAGGTCATCAAAGAACAAAATGCCATAATGGCTATTGCCACTAATGATGTGATAACCGAACTGGAGAATTTCCTCATTCAGATAGATCATCCTACACCCCAAATTTTAATTGAAGCACTGGTTGTAGATTTTAGTTCTACGGATATACGCGAACTAGGAATTAAAATGGGAACCAACAAATCAGCCGTGACAGATACTCTTGGCTGGAGTAACTTCAGCTTTTTGGATATTGGTATTAATGAAAACGGACAATTTTACACACAACATGACGCAATTTCAGTAAATAATCAGCTATCTAACTTCAGCAATTTGATAGGAGCAAAAAATATCGGTATTCTTCCTGATGACTTTTATCTCCAGATCCAAGCATTGGAAAGTGAAGGATTAGCAGATATTCGTTCTAAACCGCAGATTGCAACATTGAATGGTCACACTGCCAGTATCAGTATAGGTACAACACAATATTATATTCTTAAATCAACAACTCCTATTTCATCTGCAGAAGAGATTGTGACACAGGAAACCGAAAGATTTGAAAAGGTTGAAGCAAATGTAACACTTTCTATCACTCCCTGGGTAAGTGCATCGGGAGAAGTAACGGTAGAGATCCATCCCGAGTTTAAAACACCGGTAGGTGGCTTTAATGCCGATACACCACCCACAATTAATTCGAGAGTTATTGATTCTACTGTTCGCCTGAAAGACGGTGAAACCATTATTCTGGGTGGTCTCATTGAAGAAAAAAAATCCAAGACCTATTACAAAGTTCCCATCTTGGGTGATATTCCAATCCTGGGTTATCTGTTCAGGAGCAGAGGAAAGAGTAACAGCAAGACAGAGATGATGATCTACATAACACCACATGTGTTCTATGGAGATGATACAGACACCGGAAAATGGAATCACTTGAAAAACAATTATAAATTCGAAGATAAAAAATAAATGTTACTTCCATATCTTAGTAAAACTATCGAAGTTCATGAACTTGAAAATGATGAGTTCACGAAACTTGTTTTCAATAAAATATTTGATAAAATAAAACAGGTTCAGGACAAAGTAAACCAAAAACACTTAATATTCCAGCAAAATCCTGCGATCATATTAATACCAATAACTGCTTTTGATTACATGATAGCAGATTTTCCGGATATTGATGATGAAGAAGAAATGGATGAGTGGGTGCAAGAGTATTTCTCTCATCATGCATTGCAAAATACAAAAGATTACAAACTTGATTATCTGCATTTGAATCCGGAAAGTAATGAGCATAAAATTCTGATAGTTTCCATACTCATTTCCGAATACCAGAAGTTGAAAGATAAAGTTACTTCCGTTAATAATCCTGTCTTTATCGGAAGCGGTATCGAAAGTTTGGGACTTGCATTCAGTCTAAATGACAACGTACAGAATAAAAAGAATATTATCATAGACCAAGTACAAAACCGTACAATAATTCTGGAATACAACAATGCTGTTTTAACTGGTTTTCATGAATTTGATTCTCTTGACATTGATATTGATAATATAGTTCAACAGGATGATAATACAATTATCTGGAATCTATATGAGACCGATGATAATACTGAGAAGATCGAGATCAGTGAGAAAGAAATTGCTCTACAGGATTTTAGAAAAACAGGAATTATGCTTAATTATTATTACAAAATTACAAAACCAATAAATCTACTTGAACAAGAAATTATAGATAACTCAGCAGGAAACATTGAAAGAAGAAATGCTCTTACTTTAGGTAGTTTTTTATTAGCAATATTTATGTTTTTCTATATTATTCCGGTAATTGCCGGTTCATTCAATGTGCGATCTATCGCAAAACTAGATAACAACCTGACTTTAATAGAGGATAAATTAACACTCATTGCAGAACAGCAAGGTGATATTAAACACCTGAAGAAACAACTTCTACAAAAAACAGAGATCACAGGTGCAAGGTCACATTTTTCCGGTTACCTGGAACTAGTTGGCAGGAATATTCCTATGAATGTTCAACTAGATAAACTTGATATTGCAGAGCTAGAGGATAACATAATTATAATAATTAATGGCAATGCAAATGATAAAACTTCTATTGCTGAACTACTTTCTAACTTTGAACAGGAAAAATATTTTAAAGAAGTAGATTTGAATTATATTGAAACCCAAAAAAATAATACTAATGACAAAAAGAGTACAGCAAACCACATCTTCGAAATTAAGGTAACAAGATAATATGAAAATTACGAAATTACTCAAATGGAGATTGCTGACAATTGGTAGTTCCCTGCTTTTTGTATTTCTGATATTCAAGGTTATTACACCTGCATATTCAATTTGGTTTGAAAGAAGTGAAGAAATTTCAAATAAAAAAAAGCAAATACGAATAAGTACAAATTGGCAACAGGAACTAGTAAAATTACAAAATGAGAAAAACCGCTTTGAAGCTAAATATACTCGCATTTCTCAAAAATACGGGATACTGAACGACCTTTCTGATGCGATAACATTACTGAATGAAACAGCAGAAGAAAATAATATTACTATCCTCGATCTTCATAACGGGGCTAAAACTATTTTTGATGACTATAAACAAATGGAGCTATCTGTTGATATCGAAGGATCCTTTAATAATGTAGGGTATTTTGCTAAAGCTCTTGAAGAAAAACAAAACCCGATACAGTTTACTAAACTTGCAATTAGTAATAATGATAACAACTTGCTCATCTGCTCATTAAACATTACCTTAACAATGGAGCGATCATGAATATATCTCGTTCTTCCCGAAAAGTTGTGATAATAACTCTGATTGTATTAACAGTATTAATATACTGTAACCTATTTTTAAAAGTTAATAAAACATTAACAAAGACTGATACAATTGAAAATAAGATTTCAAATACAGATTCTTTAGAACAGGAAGATGATTTCAAGATAACTTTTAAAGGAAAATATAGCGACCCATTTAATAAAGACTTACAATCAAAAACCGAATATGTAAAAGAAAAGAAGAAGAAGAAGCAAAACAGCACAGCAAAGATTATATTACAAGGTATTGTTGATAGAACTGCCTTGATAGAGATTGAAAACGAACTATACTTTGTACAAAGAGGAGATAGTCTGGCAAATGATGGTATGATTACTAACGTTTTCCCTGATAGTGTGATAATTGAATTTGAAGACAAGATAGAAATCTTGAAAGTGAAAAATATAGATTAATAATTGCATTATTAAATAAATCCGAATCTATCTTTGATTGTTTATTTTATTTCACAACGATAAATTTCTTAACTTTTGTTTCATTATCTGCCACTAATTTGTAAAAATAAATTCCTGTTGCTACTTTGTTGCCAAAATTATCTTTTCCATTCCATGTTACAGAATGAGTACCTGAATTAAATGATTCATAAAGTAATGTTTTTACTTTCTGACCTTTTACATTATATAAATCAAGAGAGACATTACAATTTACTTTTAAATCGAACTTAATTGTAATCCCTGAGATTAAACCAGATCTGGTAAGTGAAAATGGATTTGGAAAACAATTGTATAATGTTACATTACCAAGGGGTATTTCATTCTCAGATACATCTGTATCTGCAGAAAGCCAGGGATCAAATACTGTAATAAACTGATCATAATTGCCATTATGCGTTTCGTCATATGCACCAGGTGTGGTAGGAAAATCAGATGAGATAGCAATACCGGTGATTAATATATTGCTATCCATATCTTCTATAATACTGGTAACAATATCAAGTTCAGAACCTCCAATAAAAGTTCCAGCAATTCGTTCGGTTAGGTTACTATTCAATTTAATTATAAATGCTTCAGAGTCTTCTAAGCTGGTTGACCATCCATTTGGATGAGCAAGAAAATCCGCATTTTGCGTCCATCCACCAATATAAACATTTAAATCATTATCAACATAAATAGCAAAACATTCATCATAATATGCCGCTCCAATATAACTTGAAGCTAATAATTCTGAAAGATCAGTATTTAATTTTGATACAACACCATCATAAGAACCTGAAGGTTGACCAAAAGTTTCATCAAAAGCTCCTGAAGTTGTAGGATAATCATTAGAACTGCTTGTGCCTGTAAGATAGATACAGTTATCGATCCCGAGTTTTATTTTCGGGATTTCTTCTGATCCATCTTCACCACCTAAGAAAGTTGATGTATATAAAGTAGTTAAATTATTATCCATCTTTGAAATAAAGAAATCATAAGCCCAAGCACGTTCCGGTTGGTAAGCATTTGGGGTTGTTGGAAATCCTGAAGAATTTGTACGTCCGGCAATGTAAAGGTCTTCATTTTCATCAAAAACCAAACTATAACCTCTATCATACCTTCCCCCACCTAAAAAAGTAGATGCAAGAAGATTAGAAAGCGTTGGATCAAACTTTGAGACATAAGCATCTCCTGCATTAATTTGTGTATTATAAGTCTCATCAAAAGCTCCAGGTGTTGTAGGAAAATCATAGTTGCGGGTATGTCCTGTTACATATACGTTATCAGCACTATCTAAAATTAAGCAATCTCCATAATCACCATTTGTCATACCCAGATAAGTTGAATATAAAAGAGTTGTTAAGTCGGCAGATAGACACGAAATATATGTATCAAAAAAACTTGGTATAGCTCCATTGTTAATGATTTGATTATATGCATTAGGAGTTATTGGATAATCATCTGATTTTGTGCGTCCAGTAATATAGATATTCCCATCTGAGCTAATATCAAACTCACCCTCAAATTCATTATCACTACCACCAATTATTGTAGAAGCTAAAAGTTCAGTTAAATCAGAATTGAATCTTGAAATATACACATCACACCAGTCACCATTAAAAGTTTCATCAAAAGCTCCGGGTGTAGTAGGAAAATTGCCTGAATATGTTCTGGAATAGACTACAATATTCCCCTCGCTATCAAGATGTGCATATGAATTCCAACCATCATGATCGATTCCACCAAAAAGTGTTGAAGCTATCATTGGATCAATAATCAGCTCATAATCTAAATTATAATTACCAACCATAAAACCATAATTACATTCTCCAATGTTACAATCATCAAAGATTTTGTAAGATATTTTCACATCTTGCCGATGTCCATCTATAAACTGGTAAGCTATTGGTTTTGTGAATATTATAGTTCCTTTACCTGTAATTAATTCTAATTCTCCATTAGTATTCACCTTTGCAGTTTCAATACCTTTAACGTTTATTTGGATTTTATCTGGTTTTATGCTTGGATTAATAGTGAATATTTTTTCTACGTTTTTAGTATATGCTTTTAACTTTAAACTAATACCATCGTAAATTTCTCCCATATTTACAGTTTTGTATGTGGGAATATTACTTTTCCATTTGTCTGGATCATTTCCCTTAATATAATTCATTTTTGTAATAGATTGATTTTCACCACTAATTACCGTTTCATTACATTCAGTAAATGATTCGGAAAAATTAATTGAAATATCTTCATCTCCTTGAATCTGAAAGTTATACACTAATTCACCTGTGTCAGTTACAAAAATATCTCCACCAAATATATTAGCATAATATGATACTCCTTTTGAGATTTGACCCTCATTAGTAATAAATGGAACACTTACTATATTTAAACTGGCAAAAGAGAAGTTAATAGCTTTTTCAATATTAGTAGTTTGTTTATTAGTACATGAAATTAATAAAGCACAAATAAAAAGTAAAAATATATTCTTCATAAATAACTCCTGAAAGTGATTACGGTTTCAAAATGTAAATCAATATAACCAAAAAGCTTTTGTGCAACTCGGAATTTGATGCAATTCCTTTGCATCTCTATCAAATACATAACATTTATGAGTTCGATCCTTTGAAGAATCAAAAACCGGAGATATAAATAAAATAAACCTGTCAGATTTTGAGTAACTTGGGTCAACACCACTACCACATATTTTATAAATTTGTTGTTCCATGGTTAGCAAATCAAGTTCAATCCAGTAACTCGATTCACCAAAGAAAAAATCCCATAGTTTTGAAAAAAAAATCTTTTTAGTTTTAATATTAACAGATTCTTCATATTCTGTATCTTGAAATAGCAGTTTTTTACCATCATTTGATAAGCTCGGACGAATGTAACCAGCAGTAAATTTATCTGATAAATGACTAAAATCTTTCTTATGTTTAAGCAATAATTCGATTTCATTATTCCTATTATTTTTAAAAAGATTCCCTTTTTCTGAAGAATAATGTATTCCATCAACTGTTTGTGTCTTCATAATAGTTTTTTTATATTCAACCATTCTCGGTTCAGAATATGAAGTCGAATCATTTAATATATGATTATATTCCTTAACATAAATACTCGAATCAGTGAAAGTCTTTTTTATGGTTTTAGAAAGTTTACATTCGTAATCAGGCAAAGATATAAAATATTCGTATTCATTATATGAATTATTGTCATAATTTGCTTTCCAAAGAGTTTCAATATCATAGTAAGTGATATTTATTCCTCTTTCCGTTATATTTATTTGTTCAATATCAACCCGAATATCTTTATTATTAAAAGGAATAATTTCGATATTTTTTTTATCAAAAAAATTGTAAATAAATACTCCTTCTCCATCTTTGATTAAAAGAATTTCTTTGTATTTGGAATCCATATTCAACTCTCCAAATAGGCTAGTTGCTAATAGCAAAATACATAAAATTATAAATTTCATATTACATCTTGTTGTCATAAGTCATATAACAAATTAAATTCTAGCTATTCATTATAGCTAGATATATCACTCCCACTCCCTTATTAGGAATGGACTAGAATAAATACCTAATTGTCGTAAATACATTTGAGCAAATAAAAAATGTGGATGAATTGCAACATTTGGAATCCAATTTCTCCATAACATTCTACCTACATGACTAGCGCATGAATTTCCTGGGAATACATTCCACTGGACATTACCTTTAGCTATTTCACTTATATAATTTTGATAAATCTTTTTACTTATATTCGGTATTTTTAATTTAAAAGTTCCTTTTGTGTTTGCATAATTATTATCCCATGCTTTTCCCGCTCGGTTAGTCATGAGTTCATCCAAAGTTTTAGCACCAACTGGAACTAAAGGACCTACGTTCACACCACTCGTTGGATCAGGATTATTAGGATCGGTAAGAGAAATGTGACCCCATTTACCATGATTCCCCTTTGTTTGTGCTGAATTTAATTGATATGTAAATCCATCAAATCCTGTCTTTAAATCTTGTAAATTTGCTAAAGCTCCAAATCCATATCCATAATTCTGCATTATATTATTTCCTTTTTTACCAAAATAACCCCATTCTTTTTTTTCAAAATTGTATGAACCAACCCCAAAAGCAACTGTAAATTCATTTTTCTCAGGATTTATTAATTCAAATCCCAATGATGAAACACTTGAACTTGCTATAATACCAGCTGTTTGTGACATAAAGAAACTTTGTCCCCCTATGGTTCCACCAGTTGCTCCAGCTACTGCACCAACTAATGCACCTTTCCACAAATCTTCACCTTGTATATCAGCTTGAATAGCTCCCATACCTGCACCCATTAACATGGGTATTAAAAATGCAAACTCTCCATTCTCATCCACATACATAATGGGATTATTTCCACAGAACAGATAAGGAGAAGCAGTTTGTCCCGCAGGATCTACAGCATAGAATCGCATTAGATCTGAATCGTAGAATCTGGCTCTAAAGTTATGCAAGTCAACTTCATCATCGTATTCCTGACCAGTATACTGGTAAGCAACATCGGTAGAAACACTACTGTTCATCAGGTTACCAAAAGCATCGAAATCAAAGCTTTCCACCTCTTCTCCAACTTCGTTAATAACTACGCGTGTGGAACCAAGGTGATCTTTAAGTACATAATATGTCCCACCAATGTCTTCCATAGCTATAAGTCCTGTTGGTCCGTAAAAGTAAAAACGTTGCAAGCCTCCGGTTTCTTCTTCAACCAGTGGATAATCACTTAGTCCATGAAGATATAGTGTTTTATGATCATCAACATCTTTCAATACTCTAACATTGTTGTTATCATAAACCAAGTTCATAGCTGAATTGTCTTTTGTCATATTTGTTGTCATTCTGCTATGTTTATCATATTCAATATTATCAGCTTTAGGTGAATCTATTATATTACCATTATTATCATAATTGTATATTGATGAATTAACACTAAAAACTTTGTTTGTTCCAGGATAATAACTGTAATCTAATTGTAGTAATGTACCACGTAATAATGTTTTGAAGTTACCATTGGCATCGTATCCATTGTAAGGGATAAAGTAATCGAATTCGATATTGGTAGTATTATCTGCTGTATGCAATCTACCTACACTGTCGTAAGTAAATAAGTACGAATAATCATTGAAATCCAACTGGGAAATGTTGCCATTGTATTCATAAGAAAGATTCTCTGAAAAAAGATCGTTGGTTACACTAATTTCATCTAAAGAACCTGGTGAATTATAAGAATTTGTTACACTAATAGGTGTATTAGAATTATTAATGGTTTCTGTTTGCATGCTTCCATCAATATTATAAACGTAGTTAGCATAGAAATCTTCATCATTCGGAGTACCAATAGAAATCAATTTTCCGCGATTGTTATAGGTGTAAGTGACAACTTTCTGAGGTTGAGATGGTTGAACATCATCTATCTTAGCGGTAAAATCTGCACCGGTATCGGTACAGAAGCCAGGTAATAATATTATCTCTTCTCCTGCTTTAAAAACAACAGGATTATCATCTGTAACATTCACGAGGTTATTATCTGAACCAGCAGTTATTGAAGAAATAGCAGCATATTCCGGATTACTGATATTCTCATATTCTATCACCATTTGCTCCGGTACATCGAGGGATGGATAAGTAATTATCGTTACATTACCTGCTTCATTATATTCGTAGTCGAAAATATAAATATTTGATTGAATGTAGTCAGATACATAGGCTTTATTCTGTATAATGTCCCCGTACTTATTATAAATGTAATATTCTTCGGTTTCACATTGAATATCGTCATCATTATTAGTAATAACTCCAAAAAGCTGACCTCTAAGACCTGAATAAAAACCATCATCATCATAAACATATTTTTTTCTCCAAGTATAAGTTGTTTCTAAAGGCCAATTCAAATCATCAACATAATTGCCTGCACCAGACAATAATCCATTGAAATAACCAGTTTCTACAACTCTATTCAAATTATCATATTTGATATAACTAAAATAACCAATTGTCGATCCTTCTTCATCCTGTGTAAACCTTAGTTTTCCAGTCCTTGAATAAAGGGATTTCAACGTTCCAATATCTGTTGCTGATCTCTCAGTAATCCTGCTGAAATGATCATAAGTTATTTCTTCCACCCAATCATCCTCAACAGATCCATCAGGTAGATCAAAATAATTCGGAACATGTTTTTCTACCAGGTTTCCTTTCTCATCATATATATATTCAGTTCGGATATTTAAACCACCAGGGTCAGATATTTCCATCACAGTTCGTCCTAATTGGTCAGAAATTTGAACGGCTTCTACTCCTATCGGATCAATAACTTTCTGTGCTTGATAGTGTGATGGATCATATTGTTGTTGATCATAAATGGACGGATCTAAATTATATTCATATTTAACTGTATTATTTAAATATGAATTTAGTTCATCTTCATAGATGATGGCATAATCAGAACCTGGTAAACCGGCTTCAGTTTTTCTTGATAGAGGACTATTCTCAAATTTAACTCGCGAATATGGATAACCATTGTCATCAAGATTCATAGTCAATACATTTCCACTTATTGTAAATTCACCCCAATCATAAGATGCAAATCCAGGTTTATACCCAAAGGTCTCATTATCGTATCTTCCAGGTTTGGTTTGAATTGCAGATCTACCCAAGTCATCATAAATTTGCTGCGATACAATTACACCTGTATCATCAAGAGATTGTGTTTGTATTGTACGACCTAATCCATCAGAGAATACAGCAGAAACAGAAGCATCTTTGTAAATTGTAATATTATCAAATTCTACAGCAGTGTTATTGGTATTAAATGATACATAACCTCCTTCTTGCAAAGGATCTCCCGGATAACCTATTACATTAAGATCCCATATTGCAACCTGCTGCCAATCAATGTAAACATCTATAATTCCATTAAAATACATCACCGTCCAATGTCCTGATTTGTTACCAGAAAGATTAATACCATTTAGATAAGTCAAATTATTATTAGTACTTTGAAATAACAGTAATCCAGTGTTACATGTCTGTATTAAGTAGCTATTACCCATATATGAATCATTTCCATCACTGGCCATGATATATAGGCCACTGACACCATTATCATCAGTGATTTCTACATCCCATTCATAGACCATATAATTTGTTTGTTCAATCTCATACACACAACGTGTGTTTTCATTGTTTGTGTCAGTTTGGATCAATTTACCATTATTCAAGTCCCAGATTCCACTTTCAGGAATCCAGTTAATCTCATCTAAAGAAGAATGATTGAAATCATTAAAATATCCAGTCTGTGAAGTTATGGAATATGCAGCATTGGGTTTTAATGGATCAAAAGTTCCTGTTGAGCTTCCATCCACAGAATTATATATTCCAATTCCAGACAAAAGTTTGTTTTCATCTCCGTAAGTAAGCTTCATTCTGTATTGATCATCATATTCGTAGAAAATTGAATTACCAGTATCATCGGTTTCACTTATTTTTTGCATTGTAACAGGGTCATAGGTACTGGAAGTAAAGGTTGCATCAATTGGATAGAAGCGAATATCATCAAAATAGACCTCACTAAAATCTGAGCCGTCATCAATCCCATTCTGAACAAAAAACATTATGAAAGTTTCGTTTACATATAGTGAAAAATCAATAATACATTCAATAATTTCCCACTTACCAAAACTTGTGGAGTATTCATCTATTGTAGTAACTCCACCTTCATGATCAAGATACACTCTTAATAATGATTTATCGGAGGCATCCACTTTATTAAATACTTTTGCAGAAAACAAATATTTTCCTGATAGATCAAGTTTATCTTCATCTATACTCTGAAAGCAAATAGCATGAGAATCAATACCATCAAATTCGATTCCATATGAACCTGTATATGCAGAATAATTTGATACTGTCCCACCACCGTTCATTGAAGCCCACCCAGGATGATCACCACTTTCAAAATCAAGTGTCACTGTTTCTTCATCAGTGCTGTTACTTATCTGTGCAATTGGTAGTTTATTGTCATATCCCCATTTTACAACTGAGTGAATTTCATCAATATCAGATGTCTCAATAATATTTCCATTTGATGTGTCCATGCTTATTATTTCATTAGTCTTGATCCAATCTTCTGTTGGGATTGAACCATCCCACCAAGTAAATTCATTACTACCGGTTCCAGCCCAAATATATGATTTCCAAGGAGCCCAATGATCTGTTCCCCAATCTTTGTATGTGATAACAGAAACTTCAACGATTTCGTTATTAATTAGTTTCTCTGTTAGAATCGTAGACGATAATAAACATTCATCATCATTCGCATTCAAGTATTCTTCATAAAAATATTTCTTATTAGTTTTAACTTCATCAACATAAAAATTACTATTATTCTTTATGTATGTAATATTCCCAACAGGTTGAGCAATGATTCGCTTTTCTTCAGGTAATTCTGAATATTCCCTATATGTAAAATCGCTAACATTAGTGATTCCTGATTTAGTTGTTTCTGTTCTGTTTAATGAAATGTTATAAGTACAATCCTGTGATAATGTAGTACTACTTTGATAAGTTGGATATACATTCCAGTAATATTCATTTCTTGATATTTCGTTATTCCCTGAATCTTTATAGATTGTTAAATATTCTCTACCTTTAAGCAATGGAAGATACAAGTTGCAATTTGAATATGATGAGTTTAGAATTTCATTATAAGCATGGTTAATTAGGGGCAATTTTGTGATAAAGAAATGTTCAATTTTCCCATTATCTTCTGAACCTCCAGGATAAACAGTTACTTTATTATAAGATGCGGTATTACAATTCCTATCAAATGTAGCCATTGATGAAGTCGAATAATCAAAACTTGTTGTTTCGCTGTTTCCATAACCATCATAAATATCAATTCTTTGAACCGGATAATTTATCATTGAATTTTCAAAACCATCATTTATAACTCTATATAATCTATATAAAGTAGTAGAACTGAGCGCTTGTGTATTTCGAGCAACAAAAATGTTTCCACCTACAGTATTGAAACCTCCAGTATAGAATGAATTAGAAATTACTTCTGGATCACTCCATTGTTCATCAGAATTCTTAATAATTATCCTACATCCTTCATGTCCATTATCTGTACTTTCAATATTGTATACAATATAATTGTATCCAGATTCTACACTCCCGAATCTATTATTTGTACCAGGTGATATTGTTGTATTTAATTGCCAACCATCTGTCTTCCTATTATATAAGACAATCGGTCCCTCCCATTCACCTGTATGTCGTGTATAATATCCAAAATGAGTGTTCGAAGAAAAAGTTTTTGGATAAGTAATATATTCTTTTTCAAAAACTCTTTCCCATGAGGATATATTGGGATTAAACATGAAACCTTCAACCCATCCATCGTCATTACTCTGTTCCCCCTCGGGTTCGTAATTTCTTCTTAATATCAAATCCAGAGATAAAAGTGAAGAAGTTCTACCTTTTCGAGTAAAATTTGATTTTTTCTGCCAATCATCACTTCCAAACCATCTTAAACCCCAGGTTATTTCCGCATTCGAAATAGATACAGTCTCACTACATGTCGTCATTGAAAGGCTGTTATCCGATGTATTTCCTATAAATTCTCTTTCAATATTTTCAAAATTTTTATCCCAATGATAAATATATAATGGTTCATGTAAAGATTGTTCTGGATCATCAAAATCTGCTCGAACTGTCAAGAATGTACTTCCAGCATTAAATGAAGAATAGATATCTCTGTATGTATTAAAAAGAATTTCTGAATCAAAATTTGCTATCTGCCATTCTAAAGCTTTATCTAAATAATGGATTTCTAACAAATCTGGATCTCCTTGCTTTCTATGGAACAAGAAATAATTATTATCTCCAACTATTTCAAAATCGTCCTCATCACCAGTACTCACATAATTATCTGTGTCCAATATTGACTCTACCCAATATTTGTTTTTGAGAGCATATCTATATATTTTTCCTCTTTCACGTCCTATTATTGCTACAAAGTTATCTCCCGAAACTATTTTCATATTATTTTCACTTGAACTACTGGAAGTAAGAGTCTTACCCCGATGATCCCAATTATTTATATTTGGTTCCCATCTAAAAAAATGTACAGTTCTGGATGATGAATCCTCATGATAATAATTTAGAATTGCAAAGAAATCATCTTCTAAAACGATACCGAAATCATCAGGTTCATTAGAATTATTAAAATCGTTAACTCCTGTAATTGTTGCTAACAAGTCACTTGCTATCCATCTACCGTCCCAACGATAGGCAAATACATATATGTAATCCCATAAGGGAGCTTTCCAAAGTACTACAGCATAATCATTATGTACAAAAACTTTGGATTGATCATATCCACCAACTGGTGATAAACCAACTGCACCAGATAAATTCCTCAGGCTAGTGTATATTGTTTTTTCAGTATATGTGTAAGATGTTATTGCACCATTATTAGTAATAATCTCAGATAAAAAACCTTTGTGTTTTACATTTCCCAAATCATTTTCATAATAATTAAATTGTGTATCTTCAATTAAATCATCATTTTTGTTGTATTTTTTAATACTTCTTAAAATTCTTTTACTAAATTCACCACTTCCAATAAAACTTGTTTGAACTCCATCTGATGTATAATCAAAATAAACAGAGTGAAGTTCATCATTATTTCTTTCAACAACTATTTCTTTGAGATATCGGTCTTCAAAACATTCCTGATAAGCATCATAAATACCAGTAGTGGGATCCTCAGTCATCTCCACATGTGGATCTTGATATTCAAAATCTTCCTTTACTTCATAATTTAAGGTTACTAAATATTCTAAATTATTGCTTATGGTTTTTAAATATGAAGCTTTTGTGTATTCAAGAGAACCATCACCAACACATTCAGTTTCATTTTCATAAGAATAACTGATCGAATTTCCCCAATTATCTGTAATTGTTGATAGAAACCATGCTGTTACAATTCTCTCTTGGTTAGCTGAAGATGAACTTGATCCGATATAATTTGCAGTATTTGCTGGGTGATCAGGATGTTTCCAGCCAATTGTCCATTGTAATGCATCACTATTTAAGCCAAATATCGTTTCCTTCTGACTACCATCATAAAATGTCCATTTATTCTGGGATTCATCAAAATAAATTTTAATTATATTATTATCTTTAAGAACAAACTCACAAATTCCATTTTGGCTTTCAACGAATATTAATTCTGTCATTTTTCCACTAGTTATCAAGTAGTATTCATCGTCTAAGTTTGAGGCCGTTTGTTTATGATCAACAACAATCTTGTCAAAACCAATATTCCAACCTAATCCCATAATTCCTGTTGGAGATTCTAAATTTTTATTAATTACTTGAAGGTTAACATTACTACTATATGATGCAGTTAAATTGATATTTCCTGGTAATGATATTAATTGGACAGGTAAGTTTAAATCACCAGTTGATAAATTTACTGATGAATTAATGTTTTTCTGTAAATTATCGCTAATTGAATTACCGTTTTCAAAAGCGAATGAAGATGAGTCCTCCCAGTCGTCTGAAAATAAAAATGATGTTAATATAACTAAAACAAAAACTAAAGTAAATCTAAATTTGTACATAATATCTCCTTTTAATATAAAATATCTCTTAGATAAAAATTTAAATGATAACATTACAAATATCAGATTTAAGAATGATACTGTCAAACTAATTATAAATTTTCGTTTATTTTTTAAATCCCAATGGCATTAACAATCTCGAACATCGGCAAATAGAGTGCTATCAGTAGACCTGCAATAATAATACCTAGGACAATAATAAGGACAGGTTCGATTATGGAGGTGAGAGTGTCTATCAATGAATCAATTTCTTCTTCATTGCTGTCGGCAATATAAATTAAGGTCTCTGCCATGTTGTCGGTAGTTTCACCCACCTGGATCATCTGATTCAACATTGCAGAAAAAATCCCGGAGTTTTTCATCGAGCTTGCAAAGGATAAACCTTTTTCTACATTCTTATATACTTTTCTTAGCTTTTTTCTTATGTAAAGATTAGTAATAGTTTTAGATGAGATGGAAATGGAATCTGTAAGAGGTAAGCCATTTGCTACCAAAGTTCCAACTGTTCTGCAGAATTGAGTTACAATATTTTTTTGCAGGATAGAACCCAGCAGAGGAAGTTTTAATAATGATTTATCAAATGCGATTTTTGCTATTACTTTTCTATTGCTTTTTGTTATTCCCACATTCTCAGAA
>CAZOCS010000010.1:0-37535 GCA_964578365.1 uncultured Candidatus Cloacimonadota bacterium | reverse complement strand
ATTGAAGATGCGAACAAAGTTTTGTATGTTAAGATTATTGTCTTCATCTGAATATAGTCACCTTTACGCAAAGCTTTTAAAAAACTATTGAAAAGAGATTTTTTATATTCATCTTGATTTTCAGATTCATTAAGCAGATGTACTCTCCTTTTTGTATCTCTGTTCATACTGTTTATTTCATATCGAATATCATTCATTTGAGCTGAAAGTTGATGTAATTGCATTTTAAGTTGTACATTCGGATCATCAATAGATTGAATTTGTGCACTTTTCGTTAAGGAAAGGAGTTTTACTACTGAGTTGAATCCTTTTCCTGTAATAAAAGATTTCTCAGTACCTTTAAGCATTTTTGAAATTGATTCTTGGTCATTAAGAACATCATTATATCTTAATTCTTTACAATATTCATATGCTCTTAAAATTAAAACATCAAAAATTCTCTCGGTACCCTTTTCTTGAATAAGAACTACTGGTTTATCAAATGCTTGTCTTAAACCAAGTTCGAAAAGAACATTAGGGTTCCTTGAAGATAGATCGCAAATTGCCATGGGAGCTTCAACAATTTGTTTCAAAATATTAACATGAATTATATCTGTTTCTTCTACATCATCTGCTCGAACAGCTTTGAGACCAACAATATCACAGGCTGGTTTAATTATATCTTCATAAACTCTTCTGAAATGCCCCTCTTCATATCCTTCCGGATCTGATATTGGCATTATTACAAAACATTCTTTTTGTTTTTTTACTGCTTGTTTTTTTGCTGCTTGTTTTTTCTTAATTGGCACTATATCCTCCAAATCTTAATCAATTGTTAACTCCTCCAGCCATCATCAATCCCAGAATCATCTTCCTGGAAGACGTACAAATACGTTTCGGCTATTATTTCATTTTCCTGCTTGAATAAATAAATCAAAGAGTTAAGAACTTGCCTACAAGTTCTCTACATATAATATCAAATGATGGTTTTAAAAAACTGTAATCTTGATATTTATCATGTAAAAATGGAAATATCAAATATTCGATTTCGTTAGTTTTAGGAATATATTGCCCTAATATATGTAATGGAAAAATATCTTTGTGTCGGGATATATACCAGTCTGGAACCCAAATTTGTTGATTTCCATTAATAACTACTGCTCGACCACTATCCGATATTCTTAGAGTATTTGTATCAAGATATTTTGAAGGTGCTATGTACCCTAACGTACACAATAAATATGCTTTCAATATTGATCTATATCTATCTCCGTTTGTTTCGTTTAATTCATTCGATGTTACAATAATTGATGGAAAATATGCTGTTTCGTAATAATGATCTTTAAAATAAAAAGTTACTCCTATTGGAGTTATTTTTTGTATTTCAAACTGTCTTGTGAATTCATTATCCTGATTTGGTAATTCTTTATAAAGCTTAAAACTTTCAGATTGAGTTTCTTTATCTCTTTTACGTTTAACCTTTGCTACCCATTTATCTCTATATAATTCTACAAGTTCTGGAGTGAGTCTTCTGACAAATCCCCCCTTTATCAGCGTCTCTTCATGACAATCTACACACAAAACAGATAGATTTTCTTTTGAATTATTATCATGATTTTCATCAATATGATGTATCTGTATGTTTTTATTAATCGCTTTATTACAAACACAACATATTCTATCATGTTCAAATATTACTTCTGCATCTAATTGTTTATTGTTAGATACCTTCATTCTACTTCATCCCCTACCCCACATTCCTGATAACCATCTGTAGTGTACCGATTAAGATTACATCAGAATGCTTAGGATTTTCTAATATCATCTTTTCCTCATATCATTTGCGATATTAATTATCAATTTTTAGTTCGCATTTAAAAAGCTGTTTTTAATGGATTTGCGTCAAGGTAAAAAATATTTAGTAATTATCGAGTGGCTAGATCACTCCCACTCAATAGTTCCTGGTGGTTTTGTCGTTACATCATAGAGCAGATTCCCAACACCATTAATCTTACTAATTAAATCTGATAGTCTTTGAAATTCTCTAAAATCCATTTCATAAACACTGGCTGTCATGGCATCGGTAGAGCAAACAGGACGCATCACAAAAGCTTGTCCGTTTTCATTAAAAAGAGGTAAACTAACAACCGGCATTTGCCAGATCTCAGGTATTTGATCAGTTTCTTTACGTAATAATGCATCAACTTCCCTCAGTTTATCCAGCACATCTTTTTGCAAATACAATTTATCGAATTTGAATTCAACTTCTTTGTTGCTGAATACGATCCTGTTTACAGATGGTATTTTATTTATAGTTTTGGAAGCTGCTGTTTTCAATATTTTCCAATCTGTTTTTTTCTGGTCTTTAAACCAAATCACAGCCGGATGATGATAGGTGCGAAAATCTCCCTGCACACCAACACTTTTTATTGGCAGGATATTTCCGGCTAAACCAAATTCAGAAAGTATCTCATTTAATTTATTATTATCGTCTAAATAATCGTTGGAAGGTTTATCTGTATCACTGCAAATCACACGGATCGCCAAACCAGGACCGGGGAAAGGATGACGGTAAACCAGTTTATGCGGTAATCCCAACTCATCTCCCAATTTACGTACTTCGTCTTTATATAGTTCTTTTATCGGCTCGATAATTCTGCCTTCTTCGATAAGTTTTTCTATTTCACTCACGCGGTTATGATGAGTTTTAATTTTAGCTGCCTTATCAGTTGAACCACTTTCAATTGTATCAGGATAGATCGTCCCCTGAACCAGCATCAATTCTTCCTGCTCTTCCAATTCAACAAGTTCTTTGTTGGCAATATCAACGAATAATTTTCCAATGATCAAACGCTTGGTTTCCGGTTCAACTACACCTTCTAATTCCTTCAGATATTGAGCTTCTGCATCTATGATCTTGATGTTTTTAAAGCCAAGTTTATCGAAGTGCTCCATAATTTCTGTCGATTCATTCTTGCGCATGAATCCGGTATCCACATGGATAGAATAGATATTTTCATTTCCTAATGCTTGAATACATAATTCCAATGCCACAAGTGAATCTACCCCGCCGGAAAGCAGGAGAACCAATTTTCTGCCTTTAGCTTCAACCTTGATCTGCTGAATGAGCGATTCTTTAAAATTTTGTGGATTCCAATTTCGACTCTTTGTGCAGACAGATATGAATTTATCCAACATCTTTAAACCATTGGCAGTATGCGTAACTTCCGGATGGAATTGTACACCAAAGAATTTACCGTTTAGAGATTCATAAGAAGCAATACTGATAGAATCGGATGAAGCTGTAATGTGACAGGATTCAGGCAAAACAGAAACATGATCGCCGTGGCTCATCCAAACAGATTGATTGGATTCCAACTCAGAAAATAGTATTGAATTTTCTTTGCAGGAAATATTGGTTAATCCATATTCCTTGTTTTCTCCACTTTCAATTGTACCGCCCAGTATTGATGCTAGGATCTGATGTCCGTAGCAAATTCCCAAAATAGGAATATCTATCTTTTCAATATCAATATTAATACGATAAGCATCATCAGAATTCACAGATTGCGGTCCACCGGAAAAGATCATCCCTATTATATCATCATTAACCTTAAGTTCTTCAGGGTGATATATTTCGCTGTAAACTCCCAAGTTACGAATGCGACGTGCTATCAAATGCGTGTATTGCCCACCAAAATCAATAATTGCTATTTTTCTCATCTATCCTCGATCTATTCACTGCTAAGTTCGCTAAGGCGCTAAGATAATTTAATAAAATATAATCACCTGTCACATTGAGTAAGAACAAAGTGACGTATCGAAGTGTCGAAAAATTCATTTCTATTCACTATCCTTCGATACATCTCGAAAACTTCCGAGATACTCAGGATGACATTAATAATTAAAACCTTTGCGTCTTTCCGCTCTTTGCGGTTAATATTTTTAATAAACATTCACTATAGAATTTATGCTCAACTTTTAAGCCTTTTTGTTCTATTTCTTCAATCGTTCTGCAATCAGAAATATCTACTTCGTTTTTTCCGATAACTTCCCCTGTATCAAGTCCTTCATCCACATAATGAACCGTTATTTTAGTTGATTTCAGATTGTTTTTAAATGCCCAATCGTAACCATGTAAACCTTGATGAAGAGATGTGTCTGCAGGATGAATATTGATAATTCTTTGGGAGAATTCCCGAATTATCCCCGGTGCTAGAATTTTCATATAACCTGCTAAAATAATGAAATCGGGATTTTCTTTTTTTAACCATTCCAAAAGTAAATCATTATATGTTTTACGCTTTTTCCCTTTGGATAGTATGCAGTGATTTTGTATTCCAAGTTCTTCAGCAATTTGCAAACCTACAGCATCAGATTTATTGGAAAAAACAGATTGTATTTTACACATATCTTTAAGAATTCCATTTTGAATATTCTCAGCAATTGCTTCCATATTACTACCGCGACCAGAAATCATTATTATAATTTTTTTCATTTTCCTCATTACATTCACCGCTAAGGCGCTAAGCTAAATTCTTTTAGCAATGTTCTTTTTGCTTTTCCCTACCCTTGCGTCTTTCCGCCCTTTCCGGTAAGAATTCACACTACTTATTCATTTTCTTCTACCAATATCTTTCCTGTAAAACATATCCTCGAAATAAAATTCATTTACGCGTTCATATGCTTTATAAATTGCTTCTTCCAACTTATTTCCATGGGCTACAATATTTAAAACACGACCACCGGATGTTTCCAAATTAAAATTACTTTTTTTTGTTCCGGCATGAAAGATCAATTCCTGATCTTCTTTGATTCCGCAAATTGGGATTCCCTTTTTATATTCCGCTGGATAACCACCCGAGACCAGAACAACGTCTACAAAAAATCCTTCGTTGAATTCCATTTTATAATCTTTCAATGAACCATTGAAACATGATTGTAACAACTTAACCAGATCACTTTTCATAGCAGGCAGAACAACTTCAGTTTCCGGATCACCAAGCCTTACATTATATTCCAAAAGTTTTGGACCATTTTCTGTTATCATCAAACCAAAATAGACAACACCTTTATAATTGAAACCTTCTTCTTTTATGCCTTTCATTGTCGGTTTAATAATATCTTTTTCAATTTGTGCTTTCAGATCTTCATTATAAAACGGAACCGGACAAAATGCTCCCATTCCACCTGTATTTGGACCCTTGTCTCCATCCAATAATTGTTTGTGATCCTGAGAAGGAAGGAGAAGTTGATAATCTTTTCCATCTGTAAATGCGAGAATGGAGAGTTCATCTCCTTCTAATTTTTCCTCGATCAGGTAGGAAGCATCTTCCCCATATTTTGAATGAATTTCATCCATAGCAGCAATTGCATCTTCTTCCTTGGAACATACAAATACACCTTTCCCGGCAGCTAATCCATCATATTTAATAACACAGTTACCATCCATTTTTGCAATAGTATCTTTTGGGAATATTGTTAGTTGCTGACAGCAATCATTTTTAACCCCACCAAAATCCTGATAAGCTCCGGTAGCTACTCCATATTTTCGCATGAATCTTTTTGCAAAGATCTTAGAGCCTTCTAACTGTGCACCAGCTTTATCGGGTCCAAAAACTTTTACAGGAGTATCTGCAAAGTAATCTACAATACCAGCTGCGAGAGGATCTTCCGGACCTACAAAGATAAGTTCAACAGTATGGTGCCTGCAGAAATTCAATATCATTTCAAAATCGTTTATATCAATATCAACATTATTTTCTGTACCTCCATTCCCGGGAAAAACAAAAACTTCATCAGCTAATTTACTTTGTGATAATTTCCAGGCAATAGCATGTTCCCTACCACCTGAACCAATTACAGCAATATTCATTTCAAACCTCTATATTAAGCGCTAAGAGCTAAGACGCTAAGTTTATTTTGTCTACAAAGCCCTCTTTTTATTTTTTCTTTTCCTTTGCGCCTTTCCGTTCTTTCCGGTTGCTTTATTGTTTTTCTCACCGCTAAGTACGCTAAGACGTTAAGTTTATTTCTTTGTAGCAAAGCCTTCTTTTCATTACTTTTTTTTACCTTTGCGCCTTTCCGTTCTTTCCGGTTCAACTATTCCTTATCTCATCATCAGCTTTAATAAGTGATTCTTTCACTTCCTGAATTTCATTTCTGAAAACTGTTTTTAATCTCTGCAGATTCAAGCTACGAAGAGCAGCTAACGCCGCTGAACTCACATCGATAACTGTGGAAGCTGGAGTTTTGGATGGCATAACCAATGAAGAGTTTATATTAACCATCATATCAACCTTATCTTTGAATGGAGGACAATTAATTAGTGGAATTGCCAGATTTGCAGCCAAAGCACCACCAAGTCCGTTCGATCTTCCAGCAACAGCAATCACACAGCCAGGTTCTAAAGAATTGTTATAAACTTCAGTAATTCCCCCAATTCTTTCACCATTCTTATGAGCAGAAGTAACTCTCATATCAACATAAATATCATATTTATCTAAAACTGCTTTGATCTTTTCACAATGAGGTAGATCCATTGGTGAGCCCATGATAATTATTACATAACCATCTTTAATTAATCCTTCTGAGATTAGATTTCTATTTACTCTGTTATTTACATCTTCACTGAAATCATAATCAAGTTCCTCACCTGTAATACGCTTGTGGATATCAAGATAGCGTCTGTTTGTTTCTTCTATAACTTCATCTGCTAAAACACTTGGAAGTTTGCCATCAACTTTATTTTCCAATAGCCATTGACGAACATATTCCTTATCTATCGAATCAACTTTTGTTGAATTTTTTTTATAATCTTCCAAACTCCAAAATCTTGATGAATCGGGTGTATGAATTTCATCGATCAGAACAATTTTACCATCGATAATACCAAATTCATATTTTGTATCTACCAAAATAATTCCCTTCTCTTCGAGGAATTTACTTCCAAAATTAAACAGTTCTAACGAAATTCTACTCATTTCATCATAGTTAGCTTTTGTAGTCCAACCTTCTTTCACGATATCTTCAGGTGTAATAGGACGATCAGAATCTTCTTTTGTAGTAGGAGTAACGAGCGGAGTTGGAAATTTGTCATTTTGTTTTAATCCATCAGGGGCTTCAACACCACTGAAATCCCGCTTTCCATTTTTATAACCGCGCCACATCGACCCCGTTAAATAACCACGCACGATCACTTCGATCTTGATAGGTTGTGCTTCTTTTACTAAACTTATATTTGGATCGATCATTTTGATAAAATGATTCTCAACAATATGTTTTGTTTTTTCGAACCAGAAATTTGTAATTCCAGTTAATACAGCACCTTTTTGTGGAATGAAGTTATTCAATACACTATCGAAGCTTGATATTCTATCAGACACAACTATCATTCTTGTCTTTTCATCAATACGCACACTATCACGCACCTTTCCTCGATGAATAACCTTCATCTGCGGAGTGTAAAAATTCCCTAAACAATTCATAATTAACCTCTTTATATTTATTTTATATCTTCTCTTATCGCTAAGCACGCTAAGGCGCTAAGTTAATATTTTGCTTTAATAAAGATCTACCCTTTTATTCTTTTCTTTGCGTCTTTCCGTTCTTTCCGGTTAAATTTTCTTATTACCGCTAAGCAAGCTAAGGCGCTAAGTTAATATCTTGCTTTAATAAAGATCTACCCTTTTATTCTTTCCTTTGCGTCTTTCCGTTCTTTCCGGTTAATTTTTTTTTACCGCTAAGCACGCTAAGGCGCTAATTAAAGTTTATTTACTCTTCTGTATATACCATTCTTAATCAAATCAACATTAAAATTGATTAGATATCCAAGTTTTTTGCCTGAAAGTTTTAAGTAAGATATTAATTGGGCTTCATGTACGGGAAGGATATGATCAACAGTTTTCAATTCAATAATAATTTCTTTATCAACAATTAAATCTAGTCGATATCCACCTTCGATCAAACTCCCTTTGTAAACAATTGGAAGTTTTTTTTGTCTTTCAACATGTAAACCTCTATCAATAAACTCGAACATCATACATCTTTCATAAGCTGATTCAAGCAAACCTGGGCCAAGTTCCTTATGTACTTGATAGGCGACATCAACTATTTGCTTTCCAATCAACTCCAACTTTTCTCTGTCCACTATCTTTTCCTTTGCGGCTTTCTGTTCTTTGCGGTTACAGCGTTAATGTTTAAAATGCCTGATACCTGTAAATACCATCGCAATATCCAGATCATTGCAGGCTCTAATAACTTTTTTATCTCTCATAGAACCACCCGGTTGAATTATAGTTTTTATCCCAGCCTGAGATGCCACAACAACATTATCAGGGAATGGGAAGAAAGCATCGGAAACCAGAATTGCTTTTCCAAATTCCTGTGTGTAAAATGATTGAATATCCTCTCCTTCGTATTCCATAGTCAGATTCTCAGTTGCTTTCTCTATTGCTAATCTTGTAGATATCAAGCGGTTTGGTTGCCCTGCACCCATACCCAGCAATTGATAAGATCCTTCATCCATTTCTCGCACCAGCACGATTGAGTTGGATTTTACTTGTTGCATAGCTTTAAGACCAAATTCGATCAGACTCTTCTTAGATTTCACATCAATTTGCTTGTTGGTTACTACTTCCATCTTTTCATACAGCAGGTTATCAGCATCCTGAACCAGAAGGGAATTGTATAAATATTTCATGTCAATCTCTCGCTGACAAATAGCTGGATCGAATTCTACAATACGCAAGTTTTTATGGAATTCTAAATATTTAAGTGCTTCTTCACTGTAGCCCGGAGCAACAATAACTTCGATGAACTTGCGTTTAGTTTTATCTTCATTATTCAATTCAAAGAATTCTACGGTTTCCAATTCAACAGGTTTATTAAAAGCAATAATAGAACCGAAAGCTGAAACCGGATCACCAGCCCATGCATATTTCATCGCTGTTAGTTGTTCATTAGCTTCTGCCAGTCCACAAGGATTGCTATGCTTGATCACACCCACAGCAAATCGCTGCAGATCTTTAACAGAATCTATAGCCCCCTGGATATCATTTAAGTTATTATAGGAAATCTCCTTCCCATGTAAAACTTTCATATCATAAAGTGATTTTGCTTTATTAGCTTCTCGATAGAAATAACCTTCTTGATGAGAATTTTCGCCGTAACGCAGTTTCTTACCACCGGGAAAATGTAGGCGTATACTTTTATCATCTCCCTTTTCATCCATTGTAGTTGCTATGAGAGCATCATAATCTGCAGTATGATTAAATGCTTTTCTCATCAAAAAAAAACGTGAATCGTAGCTGAGAGCACCAGCATTACTTTTTAATTCATTGATAATCAGTTGGTAATCATTAACATCCGTAATTACAGCAACATAATTGAAATTTTTTGCAGCAGCTCGGACCATTGTAGGACCACCAATATCAATATTCTCGATCAAGGTCTCAAAATCCGCTCCTGATGCTTTTACTTTGCTGAATGGATATAGGTTACAAACTACTAGATCGATCGGCTCAATCCCTAATTTTGCAGCTTCTACAGCATCTATTTCTCGATCATAGAGTAAAGCGGATTCGATATTGAATGAAATGGTTTTCATTCTACCGCCAAACGCTTCGGGATTTCCGGTAACTTTTGATATTTCGGTCACCTCCATTCCAGCTTCTTCCAATACTTTCATTGTGCCACCGGTAGATATTATTTCACAATTCATTTCTTTTAGTGTTTTTGCCAATTCCACAATCCCAGTTTTATCTGAAACGCTTAATAGTGCTCTTTTAATCTTTATCACAGCTAAATCCTTTTAAATTATAATAATTTTTTACATAGAAAAACATCAGGTTTTCTAGAGACTCATTGAAAGCAGGATAATATTCTAATGGCTTTAGTTCTTCAGCTTTCTTCTTGGCAAATTCCAGCCTTTCTGCAAAGATCTCCTCAAAATCTCCACTGTCTTCCTGTATATATTGCGGTGTTTTAATTACGGATTCAATATCCAGCGTGAAGAGTTTTGTACACTTCTTATCTTTAATGTGATACCAGTCACCGCTAGAAAAATCAAAATTGTATTCCTGCAGGAATATTTCAGCATTTTCAATCACAAAATCGAGTGCTTTAACAATGTAATCAAATTCTACTTCCGAAATTGTATAATGGAAGTTCAAACGTACCCATCCCGGTTTTACACCACTGTATTTATCCACTCCGATCGCACACTGGTAATAGCGGGAAATCTCTTGAGAAATGCCAAGTAAGCGATGGCCGTATGGTCCTGCACATGAACATCCGGCTCGTGTCTGAATTCCAAATAAGTCATTTATCAATTTAGTGATGAATTTATGATGAAATACACGGTCTTTGTGGACTATGTTAAAGGGAATTATATTAAGTTTTTTGTTGGGATCTGTAGGACCATAAAATTGAATTTTTTTATTATCCTTATAATAATCATAAAACTTCTTCAGATAATAATGTTCGATCTCTTCAATTGTATCTATGCCAACTTTTTCTTTTACTTGGAATGCTAAAGCAACTTTAATCGCTTGCATGATCCCTGGTGTTCCGGGTTTTTCTCTGGTTTCAATATCTTCTATATAATGTTCACGATCTAACGTAACAAAATCGACAGTTCCACCGGCAGCTACTGTAGGAGGAAGATCTTTCTTGTATATTCTTTCATTGAAGACCAAAATCCCACTTGATCCAGGTCCACCCAGGAATTTATGGGGTGATAGATAGATCGCATCGAAATAGCTATCATCATCCCGATTCATATCTATTTCGATATAAGGTGCGCAGGCAGCAAAATCGAAACAGGCAATTGCACCGTGTTTATGTAGAATTCTTGCGACTTCATAAACATCAGTTCGTATACCAGAAACATTGGAAGCTGCGCTGAAAGAACCAATTTTTTCATGGTTTGCATATTTTGGATTAGCAAGTTCTTTATCTAAAGCTTTTAGATCAATAAGTCCCGCTTGATTTAGAGGTATTTCTATTATCTCGCAAAATGTTTCCCGCCACATTATTTCATTGGAATGGTGTTCGTACGGACCTACAAAAACTATAGGCAACTTTTCATTGATCTTATTTAAAAAATCCGTATGACAAACTTTCTTATGATCATCAGCATTTATTAAAGGTTCTTGCAAATAATCGTTAATTCTTTTTTTAGTTGTAGGAGGCCAGTAAACACCTATGATCTGCTGCAGTTTCGAAATTCCTCCAGTAGCACCTGTACCATTGAAAATTATTTTGCCGGATTCTCCTGCGTTGACCATACGTTTGATCACTTTTTCCGCATCATGAAGAAGAGTACTCATTGTCTTGCCGGTAAAATCATCTTCTGTGTGTGTATTAGCATAGTACTGATAAAGATCCGTGAGATAATTCTCAATGAAATGGACTGCTCTTCCACTGGCAGTAAAATCAGCATAAACAAGTGGTTGCATTCCATAACACGTTTCAAATAACATATTTCTGCCAATAATATCTTTACGTAACCATTCTAAGTTTTTGATCTTTTCTTGAACTTTCATACTAATTCCTTTTTTATTAACTATCTCACAGCTATCGCTTCAATTTCAATTTTTGCTCCCAAAGGTAATTTAACAACTTGAAATGCTGCACGAGCGGGAAAGTTTTTCGTAAAATATTTTGAATACACTTGGTTCATTGCTGCAAAATCGGTCATATTTTCCAAATATACTGTTGCTTTCACTATATTATTATAATCTAAACCAGCTTCCTGTAGAATAGCTCCTAGATTTTCAAAAACCTGTTCTGTTTGTTCTCTAACATCTTCAGATACAAATAATCCTGTTTGGGGATCGAGGGGGATCTGCCCGGAAATGAAAAGCATATCATTTGCCCATATAGCTTGAGAATACGGTCCCACTGCCTCAGGTGCATTTTCTGTTGAGATTATTTTTTTCATATTTTCCTCTTTTTCTTAATTTCTCATACTTACTTCAACAAAGTATGTGGATAGATAAATTAACATAATAATTCTCACTTTGCTCCTTCGCGATCTTTGCGGTTAATATCTTCAACAATATTCCTAAAAATCTTCAATCCATCCCCATCTTCACTAATGTTTGGATTTTGTCGTTTAATCTGACCCCAATTGGGATGATTATATAAACTCAAGAAAGCTTCCGGATGCGGCATCATACCCAGAACCTGTCCAGTGGGATCGGTGAGAGCTGCGCAATCCAGATCCGCCCCATTAGGGTTCAGAGGATACTCAGATGTGATCTCTCCATTTGAATCACAATAACTGAACGCATTCAGATTTTTTTCTAGAATCTCTTCTTTTATCTTTTCATCTTTGATGATCAGCTTCCCTTCACCATGCCTCACAGGGCAAGGCATAATATCTATATCTTTTAAAAACGGAGTTTTGCATTTGGGATTCTTTTTGAGATAAACCCAGCGATCCTCGTATTTGGCAGAATTATTCCTGGTTAGTGTTACTTCCTGTTCAAAATTAGCATTAGTATTGGGAAGCAATCCCATTTTTACAAGAAATTGAAAACCATTACAAACTCCAAGAATGAATTTTCCTTTATTCAGGAAAACCTTGATCTCTTCCAGAAAGGTTTTTCCTGATCCCATTTTTTTGTACTTCATTTTATTTGCTAGCACTTTGCCGGAACCTAAGTCATCCCCGAAAGAGAAACCACCAGGGAAATTTAGAATGTCATAATCATGAATAGATTCTTTTGCCAAAAAAATATCATTTAAATGAACGATCTTAGATTCGGCACCTGCCAATTGGTAAGCTGCTGCCAGCTCTTCTTCACAGTTAATTCCGTAACCGGTAATCACTAATGCTTTAACTTTTCTCATTTATATCCTTTTTCCCATGCACTTTGCAGATCATTCGTACTATTATCAACCAATTTTTCATTTTTATTGTTAATAATTAAATTATTGTCTGAAGTTACCCTTCCAAGAAAGATAGCATCCTCAGTTAATATCTCTTCAAATTTTATTTTGTTTATTGGATCGATCGAAACAACAAATCTGGAATGAGATTCAGAGAAAAGTGCTGCATTGATCCCAATATCAGATAAACAGCTAAGTTCAATTTCAGCACCAAAATTATCTGTGAAGGTACATTCAGTTATCGCCGTTGCTAATCCTCCATCGGATAGATCATGACATGATGCGATCAGATTAAGTTCATTTGCATTCATGACCTTCTTATATAATCTACTCGCATTCACTTTTCTTACTTTTGGAACATTTACGCCTAGTTCCCCAAATAATTTATAGAATTCGGATGCACCGAGTTCATTAAAAGTCTTTCCCAAAACATAGATCAGGTCTCCATCCGCTTTAAAATTGCTTGTTATGGTTTTGCGAATATCATCAATTTTTGCAACCATAGAATATAATATAGTGGGAGGAACAGAGATCTTTATATCACCAGATTTAAAATCATTTTTCATGCTATCCTTACCGGAAGTCATTGGGATATTATAGAAGGTAGACATATCGAAAAGTGCTTTATTCATCTTCACAAGCTTTGCCAGTTTCAATTTTCCATCAGGATTTGCCAGCGGATCAAAGGCAGAATCTGGGACACAAAAATTATCGTTCACGGTCCAAAATCTATTTGTATCATCATTAATATCAGGAAGCATTCCACCAACTGAAATTATCTGCCGTATTGCTTCATCAAATGCCCCTGCACTCATCTGGTATGCATCAATATCACCGAATTTGGGGCAGATTCCATTGGAGATTGCTATTCCTTCAAAGCTATTAAAATTCAATCTCATCACAGCAGCATCTTGAGGTACTTTTCCTTCAGCTCCCATCAATGGTTTTATAATTGTCTTTCCTTTCACTTCATGATCATATTGTCTGATCACATCTTCACGAGAACAGATATTATCACTTTTCATAAGTTTAATTAAAATTTCATTATAATCTAGATTGCTAGGAAGTTCCGGTTCAATTAATTCCGGTTTTTTCCATTCTGCTTCCATATATTTTTTTTGGAACACCTTCATGCAGGAATTTCATATCAAGATAAGCAACTTTTCTATCTTCATATCTAACATCAATAAATCCGGTAGATGTGAATTTTCCGATAAATGAAAGTTCTACTTCTCTTTCTTCCGCAAGCTCGAATAATGCTTTCTTGTTATGCTCCTCCACAACTAGTGTCATACGTTCCTGTGATTCAGAAACATAAATTTCCCACGGTTTTAGATTTGCATATTTTAAAGGAACTTTCTCTAAATTTACAATTGCTCCGCCTGTAATTTCTGCAAGCTCTCCTACAGATGAGGATAAACCTCCGGCACCATTATCTGTTGAACATTTGATCAATCCCTTTAGAGCTGCTTCCTGCAAGTAATCACCAAGTAATTTTTGAGTTATCGGGCTGCCTATCTGAACAGCTGATTGCGGCGAATGTTCATCTATTTCGGCCGAGGAAAAAGTTGCACCGTGAATTCCATCTTTACCTACACGGCCACCAGCCATTATTATAAGATCTCCATCATCAATCGGTTTGAGCCAGGAATTCACACCTGCAAATTGATATGGCATCACTCCACCGGTTCCGCAATAGACCAGCGGTTTACCGCTGTAACGATCATCAAAGATGATCGAGCCGTTCACTGTGGGAATACCGGATTTGTTTCCCCCATCTTCGATACCATGTCTCACACCTTCAAAGATTCGTTTAGGGTGTAACTGCCCGGGCAGTAATTCTTTATCATATTTTGGAGGTCCAAAACACAAAACATTCGTATTGAAAAGCAGTTTACCCCCACCTATCCCAGTTCCCAGGGGATCACGGTTATTTCCCAAAATTCCGGTGATAGCTCCACCGTAAGGATCAATAGCAGAAGGAGAATTATGGGTCTCAACTTTCCACACAAAAACCGTTTCATCATCTATCTTAACAACACCAGCATTATCTGTGAATATCTTTAGTAACCAGTTATTTCCGGCATTTTTCAATCTTTCACGAACTATCTCAGTTGATTTGCGAATATAAGATTTAAAAAGCGAATCGATAGTTTCCTCTTCACCTGTTTCCAAATTTTTGTAATTGATAATCGCAGAGAATTCTTTATGTTTGCAATGTTCACTCCATGTTTGAGCTAATACTTCCATTTCGCAATCTGTTGGCTGCAGAGGAAGATCATTCTTCTTTCGAATGGCTCTTGTTATATCCTCCAAATAATATTCCCTGATCGCTTTCATCTCCTCCAGATTTAATGATAGAAGCATATCTTTTGAGATCTTTTGCAAAGCTTCATCTTCTACATCAAGATCAATTGTTTTCATGCTATCATCAGAAACGATCTGAACTTCCGGAACATATTCTACTTTACCTGTAAATTTACCGTATTCAAAATGATGAATTAGCTTGTTCCCAAGTGATTCTTCAGCCAGTTTCTTTAGTGTGCTTTCATCAAGTTCATTCTCTATAAGATAGATATCTTCTGTATAAATGTGTTGTGTATTCGTATCGAGATCAACATCTAGAATATCTATCAATGTTTTTTGAGCCGAAATACCTTCATCATCAGTAACACCCGGTTGTTTTGCCACCAGTACAAAGGATTTAAAAAAAGTATCCTGATAGAATGAATTGATATAAACATCATGAATGATCTCATCTCTTAATCCTAAATTGGCAAATCGTGAAATCTGATCATCTTTAAGGTCATACATCACATTGAAGATCTTTCCAGTTTTCACTATTCCAGTATCTATGTTAAGGAAACTTTGAGCTTCTTTTTGAACCTTTTCTCCCTGAACATCTTTAATGTGATCTTTTAAAATTATCTGAATCTGATTTTTCAAATCCTCTCCATTATATATCAAAAATTAATTTTTGTGCATTAGCACCTTTAGAATCAATTATTATCTTTTTCTCTTCAATGATAGAGCCCACGATTTTAGCTTTAACTGATAATGCATTAAGAACAGAATCAGCATCTGCTTTATCAACAACTATCATCATCCCGTTACCCATGTTCCATGTTTTATAGGCTTCAGTCTCGGGAACATTCCCAATTCTTTGAATCTCTTTCACCATCGCAGATGGAGGAAATAGATCATTGAAATCTGCACCCAGACCAGTTTTCTTGAGAATCCTGTTAAAATTTCCAGGGATTCCCCCACCAGTAATATGTGCGATTCCCTTGATATCAAACTTACGCTCTTCTCCGAATCTTCCCAGCAAATCTAATAAAGCTGAAGAATAAATTATTGACGGTTTTAGTATCATCTCTCCCCAACTCTTTCCAAAGGGAGAAGGTTTATTATATATATTTTCGTCAAATTCTTTTTCGAGGATATATCTTACAAGTGAGAACCCATTTGAACGGAATCCTTTTTCCAACAGTGCAATTATCTTATCCCCAGCTTTTATCTTGCTTCCTGTTATGGTTTTATCTTTTTCCAGAACACCAACAGCAGTTGCATTCCAAACATTACCATTAACCGATTTCCCTACTTCGGCAATCTCACCACCGGGAATTACAATCTTCTGCTCGATACAGGCTTTTGCTAAGCCTTTCATAAGATCATGAATGATATCCGGATCAACTTTTTTGGTATCAAGTGTGTTTGTAATGGATATTGTTTCTGCGCCCAGACAGATAGCATCGTCGGCTACCATTGCAAGCAGATCGTATCCAAGAGTATCAAATTTTCCAATGCGCTCAGCAACTTCCATCTTTGTACCAACTCCATCGTCACCTTGTACAATATAGAAATCACCCATATCCAGCATTCCGGAAAACGATCCTTCATCAGTAACCGGTTCACCGATCATATTCTTTCTAGATACAAAGGTTGATCTGGCAAAACTGTAAGCTATCTTAGAGGCTCTATCACCCATTTTGATATCTACACCGGCTTTTTTATAATCAGTCATTTTTTAACTCCGTTTTAGCATTTACCTTTAGTTCTATTCAGATGAATTATAATCCTGATTATCCATGTTTTCTGTACTTAAGTAAATATCGTGAGGTTTGCCTTCCCTGATAGAAAGAGCAGAGACTACTTCGAGTTCTGCCAGGTTATGAAATTCAGAAATATTCATAGCACCACATGTTCCCATTGATGATTTGATCTTCGACAGTGTTTCTTCCAAGTTATCTCGAAGATGCCCAGCATATTCAACCATGCCTTCTACGCCTTCCACAAATTTACCCTGATTATATCGTCTTGCCTTCCAATTTTGAGCTCGAGCAGATCCTTCTCCCCAATATGGTTTCATCACTCGATTATTTACAACGATCTTATCTGTTGGAGATTCTTCCATTCTGGCAAAATATCTTCCCATCATCACATAGTCCGCTCCAAGTGCTAAAGCTATCGTAACGTCTTTTGTGCTTGTTACTCCACCATCTGCAGCAACTGGAATATACTTACCGGTTTCCTTGAAATATTTATCTCGTTCTTCAATGACATCAATGATAGTTGTTGCAAGTCCACGTCCGGTTCCTTTCTGTTCCTGAGTAATACAGATCGAGCCGCCACCCATTCCTATTTTAATAGCTTTTGCACCAGCCTCCACCAAGAATCGGAAACCCTCTTTTGTAATAATATTGCCACCAATCACCGGAATTTGCGGATAATTCTCATTTATCCATTTAATAGCATCTGCTTGGTATTGTGTATGCCCATCTGATGAGTCTATTGCAATAACATCCACTTCTGCCTTTACTAGTACTTCAACACGCTCCTTGTAGTCGTGGGTATTTATTGCAGCAACAGAGATCAGCCTTTTCATTTCATCGTGGATCTCTAATGGGAAATCAAGTTGGTCGTTGATATCCTTACGGAATACCATAGATAAAAGCTTTCCTTCATCATCCAAAATCGGTAAGACAGATTTATGGCTTTCCAAAAGTGCTCGATTTGCTTCTATCAGATCTGTGATATTCGTTCCAACCTGGATATTTTCTTTTTTGATCATTCTATCCTTTATCAAACAATCTGCATGAAGTGAGACATCGTAATCCCATTTTGAAATAAGCCCTACAAAAAGTTCATTTTCATCAACAACCGGAAATGTGGAATGTCCTGAATCTTTGCGTACTTCAAACATATCCTTTACTTTCATAGTATCTTTCATTGTTTTAGGTTTTACGAAGCCGGCTTTATGATTCTTGATCTTTCTCACCATCTTTGCCTCAGATTCTAGTGATTGAGAACAAAATATAAATGCTGCTCCACCGAGTTTAGCAAGTTCAATTCCCATCTGATCACCAGATACCGACTGCATCGCTGCAGAAACAAGGGGAATGTTTAAATAATATTTCTTCTCATTATTTTCTGAATACACAAGCGGAGTGCGTAATGAAATATTATTGGGATTGCATTCGGTTGGCGTATAACCTGGCAACAGCCTGTATTCCATCAAAGTTCTTGATGATTCGGTTATAATTTTTTTTGCCATAATATCTCCTGTTTAATTCTACAACTATTAAATTTTGATCTTAAGATCCTCTACTAAATATTTCTTCTCACAATATAAACATCGTGCGGTAGCAGTTTCAACGTTGTTGATAAAATATTTTGAAGGAATTTCTTCACTATTTGTAATACATTTAGGATTCGGACAAATTATGTGTTCTTCAATATAGTCCGGCATATCCAAAGAAGTTTTATTTACTACGTCAAAATCGTTTATGATTGTTAGAGTAGCACTTGGAGAAATAAGGGCAATACTATTCGCTTCTTCTTTAGAAAGTTCACGGTTCTCAATTTTAATGATATCTTTTTTCCCGATCTTATTACTACTAAGATTCATTCCAATCATAACCGAATTATCGCCTGTTAGATTCAGAATATCAATTACTTTTAATATTTTTCCAGCAGCAATATGATCGATCACTGTTCCATTTTTAATTGCACTTACTTTAATAGTTTTCACCTGACTCATCCTACACCTCCCCTAGAAGAATTGAAATTATTGCTTGTCTGGTATAAACTCCGTTTTTTGCCTGTGGAAAATAGTAAGCAAATTTTGTTTCGTCAACATCGGTATGGATTTCATCAACTCTAGGTAATGGATGCAAAACCTTGAAATTATCTTTTACATTTCCTAACATAGTCTTATTCAAAACATAAGATCCTTTTACTTTTTCATAATCTTCCGGATCGGCAAAACGTTCTTTCTGAATTCTGGTTACATAAAGAATATCAAGATCATCAATATTTCCTTCCATCTCTTTTAGCTCTTCAAATTTAATATTCTGTTCTACAAGATCATCTTTGATATATTCCGGCATTTGCAGGAAAGAAGGGGAAATAAATTTAAACTCAGCTCCAAATACTGCCATAGCTTGAGCCAACGAATGCACAGTCCTTCCAAACCGAAGATCACCGGCAAGTCCGATCTTTAAATTTTCTAATTTGCCCTGAGTTTTTATAATTGAATATAGATCCAGTAAAGCTTGCGTTGGATGTTGATTAGCTCCATCTCCGGCATTCACAATGGGAAGATCTACAACTTCCGCTGCATATCTGGCAGCTCCTTCAATTGGACTTCTCATGATAATGATATCAGAATATTGTGCTATAGTTTGCAATGTGTCAGCAAAAGTTTCTCCCTTTTTAGCTGAAGTATTCTTTGTTCCGCTCATAATGATCGTATCTCCATTCATACGCTTCATAGCAGTATCAAAAGAGAACATTGTTCTGGTGGATGGTTCAAAAAATAACAAAGCTGCAAGCTTCTTTTGCATATTTGGAACTATCTCACCTTTCTCGATCTTTGCAGCCGTATCCATCAGCCGCATGATATCTTCTTTACTCAAATCCCGCATTGAAATCAAATTCTTCATCTATTTCCTCCTTTTTAATATCCTTAAAATCACACTATAAATACGGAGTAAATCTCCTCTTGAGAGGAGTACGGCTTTAGCCGGGAGGTGTGTTATCACCTATCCACTCTTTTATAAAATCAATACATCCCTGCATATTGTTTTTCACATCTTTATCTCTAAAACGAATAAAATTTACACCATAATTTTCAAGTTTTTTCTGCCTGAACTTATCATATTCCACTTTATCATTATGGCTTACACCATCAATTTCAATAACTAACATCAATTCTGGGCAGAAAAAATCAACGATATAATTTTCGATTGGTTTCTGACGATGAAAATCAAATCCCAATTTTTTATTTTTTATCTGAAGCCACAATAATACTTCCGATAATGTTGAGTTATTTCTTAAGTACTTAGCTCTTTTTTTTAGCTTAGGATTATATTTTAGATAACTCATATTATTTATTGGTGATTTACACACCCCGTCTCTGACCACTTGAAAAGTGGTTCAGATCCACCCCTCTGATAGAGGGGATTTTACAAAGATTTTGCATACCAAACCATCCATTATCCTAGTTTATATTCTCTTTTTATAAGCTTTCCAAGCTCTTTCTCTATATAACTTTGCTTCATCACTTGGGTCATCGGCTTTTAATATTCCTCTACCCACAATTATACAATCAGCTCCACCACCAACTGCATCTTCAATTGTTATATACTGCTGTCCCATTGCATCGGAACCTTTTTCCTTTTTTACACCCGGCATCATCAGAAGCTCGCTACCCGGGAATTTAGCTTTGAACCTTTTTATGTCTTCCACACTGTTTCCGTGTCCGATAAAACCTGCCACCCATTGTGGATTCTTTTTTGCTGCTTCGAAACATTTTCGAGTGTAAGTTTCGTTAAGCAGATTTCCTTTGGAACTCATACGTGCCAGAACAAAACCAGCTCTATTCTCTAAACCATCGAAAAGTCCTTTGAGTATTAGCTCACCGGCAACCATATGAACTGTAACATATACCGCCCAATCTGCAATTTTATAGACTCCATTTCTAAATTGATGCCTAACCGTATTCCCAATATCGGCAAATTTTCGATCTTCAAATATCAGGAAGTTCTGCCTTTTTGCGTATACCTGTAATTTAGTAATGAATTCATCATCAAAATCATCGATAATATCAACATGAGTTTTAAGCATTACGATCTCATCACCCACTTTATCCAGCATATTAAAGAATTCGTTCTGAGTTGTAACATCTAATGATAGAACAAGATTAGATTCTTTTTCATTCATTTTATTAAGAAGCTTTTGTGTAAGTGGATTTATATATTTCTTTTTTGATTCTTTCGGTTTATCCAAGCTCGCTGTGAATTCTTCAACTTCCTTAACTTTTTCATCTGTAATTAAGTTATTACTTTTTAATAATTTCACTATTTCATCAAGTGTGATCAAGCTATGAAGTTTATAACCGTCTTTTGCAAGTTCATCTGAACCATTTGAACTTCTATCGATAACTACGACGAAATCCTCAATTACTATTCCCTCTTTCTCATACTTTTCTGCAGTTTCAATTTTACTGGCTCCTGTTGTTATCAGATCATCGATCACCAGACATTTAGCACCTTTTTCAAATTTACCGATCACATTATTTCCAGTACCATAAGCCTTCTCTTCCTTACGCATATACACCAAGGGTTTTTGCATTTTGGAAGCTACCAGAGATGCAATTGGCAAGGCTGTGTAAGGAATTCCGGTAAGCACATCAAATTCCATATCTTTAATTCTATCTACCAAAAGATCTGCGATCCCTTCTAATATGTATGGAAAACTTATCATGTCCCGTAGATCAAAATAGAATGGCGAAGTGAGTCCGCTTTTTAGTGTGAAGCTGCCGAATTTAATCGCTCCTATTCTTTCCAGTTCCAGAACAAATTGTTCTTTTGTCATATTAACTCCTGTTTTTAATATTTTTTTCCGTCAACAAAAACTGAATCTATAAATGCGTTTACCATACTTCCATCGAACGGAGAATACTTTGCCTTACTTTGAAACAAAGCCGCTATTATCGGAGATTCATTTTCTTTATCAATTACGGCAAGGTCTGCAAAGTATCCTTCTTCAATTTTTCCACGATTTTTTATTTCAAATATCTCAGCCGGGTTTGAACTCGTAAGTTCTACTAATCTTTTAATTGGAATTTTACGTTCGTTAAATTCTGTGATCAGTATTGGCAATGTGGTTTCGAGCCCAGGGAATCCGGAAGGAGCATCATTATAGTTTGCGATCTTTTCATCAATAGTATGAGGTGCGTGATCACTTCCAATACAATCGATTGTCCCATCAACCACAGCTTCCCAAAGAGCTTGATTATCTTCGCTTGTACGTAGTGGTGGATTTACTTTCCCAAAGTTTCCAACTAGATCCAGAATGCTACTTTCAAGTGTGAGATGATGTGGTGTTACTTCACAGAAAATATTTATGTTTTTGTATTTGTTAATTAATCCTATCTCTTCTTTTGTTGAGATATGACAGATGTAGAGTTTATTTCCAATTTCATTTGCTAATTGTAATACCAATTCGGTTCCCTTAATTGCACATTCTCTATTCCTAAGTCGATCGTGATTTTGAATGCATTTATCTTCAATTATGATCTGCCAACTATCAAGACATTCCTGCAATTCCGAATGTACAAGTACAACCTTATCATATTGCTTTGCCAGTTTGAAAATTTCTTTGATCTTGTTTTCATCTGCAACAATTTCATTTGAGCTGGAACCAGCCAGAAAGATCTTTATTCCAGCAACATCAGAAGGATCACTCATTAGAATTTGCTCCAATTCGTGTAAGTTATGCTCAGTAGCTCCTAAATGGAATTTGTAATTTACTCTTGCCTTTTTTGCAGCTTCTCTTTTAGAATTCAAATTCCTTAGGTTAGTAGTTGCAGGAATTGTATTTGGCATATCGATAATCGTTGTTACCCCGCCAGCTAGAGCAGCCAATGAAGCAGTTTCCCAGGTTTCTTTGTTACTTTGTTCCATATCCCTAACATGAACATGAGCATCTATCATCCCTGGAATAACCAGTTTGTTTTTTATATCAATAACTTGGTCAAAAGTAACACACCCCACGGCTAAAGCCGTACCCCTCTCACTTGTCAGGTCGTAGCATTGCGAAGACTGAAGAGGGGATTTTTCGCAAGGTTTTATTTCAACTATCTTATCATCTTCGATAATGATGTCTGAAATTCCTTCGATTAGCATACAATTTTTTAATAAAGTTTTCATATTTTCCAAATTACTATCAATTGTGAATCTTTCTCAAACAGGATGTTTGAGTTACAGTTACCCATTAATTCCAACCGAGATTGCTTCGATTGAAAACCTTGCAAGAATCCTCGCAAAGACAAAATGTTATCTCCGTGAACTCTGTGGTTAATTCTTCTGTTCGTTTTGTTCGTTGCCATTTTAGAACTCATGTCTTTTCCCTGATGCATCACGATGATACTTTCCAAATTCGGTCAGTTGTTCTACTTTCTCTTTAGAAAGCACAGGTCCTTCTATACAAAGTCTTAATCCAAGCGGATCAATTGTGCAATTTCCGCAAATTCCTATAGCACATTTCATATAACGTTCGAACAGAAATTCATAATCTAATTCTCGCCCTTGATCTAGATCTTGACCTTGCAGAGCATTCTGCAGAGCTTTCATCATCATTTCCGGTCCGGATGCATAAAGAAAATCAAATTTATCTTGAGATATTATTCTCTGTGCGATATCTATAGAAGTTCCTTTTTCACCAAAACTTCCATCATCCGTTACATTAAAAACTTTTATTTCTAATTCTTTGAATCTATCAGCAAAGACATGTTCGGTTTTTGTTCTCGCTCCATTAATTAATGTTACATCTGCTCCAGCTTCTAATAACACTTTTGCCAAGAAATAGAATGTTGGGACAGCATATCCTCCACCAACCAGTAAAACTTTATTTTTTGATACAAAAAAAGAGGAGCCATAAGCACCTCTTATCGAAACATGATCCCCAACGCACTTTTGGAAGAGGCGGGTAGTGAACTCGCCTATCCTTTTTACTGTTATAGAAAATTCTTTTTTTGTACAAACAGAGATCGAGAACGGTTTCTCTCCTCCTTCAAAATCGGTGAGCATAATAAACTGCCCCGGTTTTGCACCAAGATCATGTTTAAATGTGAATGTTTTAATATCTCTTGCTTCATCTACAATTCTCGCAATTTTTAAAGTGTAACGATTATCCATTAAGTTTCTCCAACTTTGGAATATTATTTACGTTAGAATACTTATTCTCTTCCATAAACTCAAGTATTTCATTATTGACCTTATTAAAAACTTCAATTCCTCGATAATACACTGCTGTTCCTACTCCTATTACTGTAGCTCCAGCCATTAACATCTCAATTGCATCCTCTCCATAAGTTACTCCACCCATTCCAATTATTGGGATATTTACTGCAGAATATGTTTGGTAGATAAGTTTAAGTGCAATAGGTTTTATACAAGGTCCGGAAAGACCTCCGAACTTATTAAAGAGAACAGGTTTTATCATTTTTGTATCGATCATCATGCCGGGGCCTACAGTATTTATCATGCATAAGGCGTCGGCTCCCGCAGATTCTGCAGATCTAGCGATGGATACAATATCATAAACATTTGGAGATAGTTTAGCGATAACCGGAAGTGCTGAAATCTGTTTTACCGCTTTAATAATATTATGAACTTCTTCTTGTGATGCTGCCAAAGGAATTCCAAATTCATCAAATACATTAGGACAAGATAAATTAAGTTCCAGAAAGTCTGCATGTGATTTGTTAACAAGGGTTGTAAGTTTTAGAAAGTCTGTAGTATTTGTAGCAAAAACGCTCGCAATAACTGGAATATCGGAGCGTTTTTTGAATTGGTCGATCTCAGCAAGACCATCGACAATGCCGGGATTACACAATCCCATACAATTTAAGATACCACCTTCAAATTCCGTAACTACGGGCCCCTTATGCCCCATTCTTGGTTTTAGTGTTAGTGATTTACTTGTAACTATTCCTGCGCCATTTTCAATTGAAATATTAAAACCGGAAAATGCCATACCCATCACACCTGCCGGTAATACAAGCGGTGAGGTTATGGTTTTTCCCAAAAACTCAGTTTTCAAACTTTTCTGCATTTCCCATTCCTGGTTTAGATATTTCTAGTTCGAGATACTTATGTTTTCAAATTTTTGTAAATTCTTACCTCTGACTTGCTTTACTAAAAAATATTATCTGGATTTTTGGTCAATTATTTTATGTTAGTTAAACAATATATATTTATATAGAAAAAATAAACCGCCATTAACAGCGGTTTATATAATTTTATTAATTTCAAATTTTTTATAATTTGATCATAAATATTTTTTTGAGATTTCTTTTAGTTTTTCAATCATATCTGTTTTTTCCCATGTGAATTCAGGTAGCTCTCTTCCAAAATGACCATAAGCAGCTGTTTTTTTATAGATCGATCTTTTTAGTTGAAGATGATCAATTATCTGATGAGGTTTAAGTGGAAATATTTCTCTAACGATCTTATTCAATTCAATATCGGAAATCTTCCCCGAATTGAATGTATCAACCATCACAGAAACTGGATCGGCAACTCCAATGGCGTATGCAAGTTGTACTTCGCACTCATCTGCAAGCTTTGCTGCTACAATGTTCTTTGCAATGTATCTTGCCATATATGATGCACTTCTATCAACTTTTGAAGGATCCTTTCCACTAAAAGCACCTCCTCCATGACTTCCCTTTCCACCATATGTATCTACGATGATCTTCCTACCTGTAAGTCCTGTATCTGCGTGTGGTCCACCCAGAACAAATCTTCCTGTTGGATTCACAAAGTATTTTGTATTTTCATCTATCAATTCTTTTGGAATAACCGGCTCGATTACATTCTTAATTACGTCCTCTTTTATCTGATTTTGTTCAATTTCTGGAGCATGTTGGGTAGATACAACAATTGCGTCGATCCTTTTTGGTTTATTATCAACATACTCTATTGTTACCTGAGTTTTTCCATCAGGTCTTAGATATGATAATAAACCATCCTTACGAACTTTTGCTAATCTTTGAGCTAGTTTATGTGCAAATGATATTGTCATCGGCATTAGTTCAGGTGTTTCATTGCAGGCATATCCAAACATCATACCTTGATCACCAGCTCCCTGTTCATGGCCTTCATTCTCATCAACGCCAAGTGCGATATCCGAAGATTGTTTATCAATTGTTGTTAGCACTGCACAAGTTTGATAATCCATTCCATAATCTGCATTTGTGTACCCGATCTCCTTGATCGTATCCCGAATTATTTGTGGAATATCCGCATAACATGTTGTTGTTATTTCCCCGCCTACAAGCGCCATACCTGTAGTAAGAAAAGTTTCACAGGCAACCCGTGCGGCAGGATCACATTTTAATATTGCATCTAATATTGCATCAGATATCTGATCAGCCATTTTGTCTGGATGGCCTTCCGTTACAGATTCTGAAGTGAATAAATGTTTCTCATTCTTCATAATATTTTCCTTATTGTGTTAGTATTAAATTAAATTAATTTCATTACATCTTTAGAAGTTTTACATGATAAAATTTTATCCAATTTTGATTCCATTTCTGTAATATTACAATCGATGATCTCTTTTTTTATGAGCAACAATCTTCCTGGACTAACACTAAGTTCATCTACACCAAGTGCTAAAAGTAGTTTCACGTATTCTTTTTCGGAAGCCATCTCGCCGCAAACAGCAACTTTCTTACCCATTTTATGCGCATTATCAACTGTAAGTTTTATTGATCTGATCACTGATGGATGAGTTGGTTTATAATAATCTGAGATTGATTGATTATCTCTGTCAACAGCCAAAGTATACTGAATTAGATCATTCGTTCCAATACTCAAGAAATCGCATTCTTCCGCTATTGAATCTGAAGTTATAACAGCGGAAGGGATCTCTATCATTGCACCAAGTTCCATTTCTGGATTAAAAGCAATTCCGGTATTTATCAATTCCTTGCTGCAGATCTCAATAATTTCTTTCACTTTTAATAATTCATCCACACTGGAGATCATAGGAAACATGATCTTGATATTTCCCTGAATATTTGCCCGTAATATGGCTTTTATCTGCTGCTTGAAAATAGGAATATTCTGTAAAGATATTCTTATTCCTCGGCAACCAAGGTTGGGATTTTCTTCATAAGCAATATTTAAAATATTAGAAAGTTTATCTCCACCAACATCAATAGTACGAATTATTACAGAATTTGGTTTACATTGCTCTGCAATATCTTTATATATTTCATATTGTTCTTCTTCGGTAGGGAGATCTTCACGATCTATGAACAGAAATTCCGTTCGAAAAAGACCAATCCCGGCACTATTGTATTTTAATACCTGATCTATCTCTTGCGGGATCTCTATATTACTCATTAATTTAATTATTTTTCCATCTTTGGTCATTGGCTCTACATCGATCAATTTGAGAAGTCCTTTACGGTCCTTCTGCTCCTTGTTATAAATTACCTGATACTTTTTTAATACGCTTTTTGTAGGAGAGATAATTACATAACCATCATTACCATCAATGATTATATCTTCTCCATTTTTTATATTACCCAATAAACCCAGAGAATTTACTAACATTGGAAGATTCATTGATCGGGCTATTATACTGCTATGTGAATTCCTGCTACCTCGTTCTATACATAAACCCTGAATGTTTTTATCAAACACTTTGGTTACAAATGAAGGGGAAATATTTTCCATTATCAGAATTGAGTTTTCATCAACATCTTTTAAATCATCTTTTCTTTCATCCATAATATGACTTAATAATCTGTATGCGACGTCTTCAAAGTCAATAACCCTGTGCGAAAGATACTTATTGTTCAGATTACTAAAAATATCTACTGCTTCCGTGAAATATGTATTGATAGCCTGTTCTAAACTATTTTGATCTTCTGAAATAAGTTTAGATATTTTATTATTGAACTCAGGATCTTTTAATATCAATTTATGTGATTCTAAAATGTCTCTATTCTCTTGTGAATACGTATAATCTTGAATAAGTTTGTTTAACTCATTAATAACAAAATCAACATCCTCTCTAAAGCGGGAAAGTTCAAATTCAATTTCGCTTCGTAGGATCTTCTTACGCTCAATATGCAATTCATGCTTATCTATGATTTTTGCCTTACCAATCGCAATTCCTGTAGAAACCGAATTCCCTTTTATCTTTTTCACTTTGTTTATTCTTCTCCAAATTTGGTTGCGAACATTTCGGTAATTTCTTTTATCAAAAATTCTTCATCAACTCCATCAGCAACCAGTTCAAGTTCAGAACCAAATTCTGCTGCTAATGTCATTACACCCATAATACTTTTCCCGTTGATTTCCATATCAGATTTTACAATTTTAAATTCTGATCTATATTTTGTTGCAGCTTTCACTATCATAGTAGCCGGTCTTGCATGCATTCCAAGTTTATTAACGATCTTTATTGTTTTTCTAATCATATTCATCAAAATCCTATATTCTATTCCTTTTTCTGGATCTGGTCTTCTCGCATTATTGCTTTTCTTTTTAGATCATCCTGTAGTTTATTTGTATACTCTTTAGCAGCATCGTATCCAAATAATTTAGAGATATGATTCATCGCTACTACTTCTATGATAACAGCAATATTCTTTCCTGGTGAAATTGGAAGATAGATGATCGGGAGCTTGTTTCCAAGGATATCTACTGAATTATTACTTAATCCTATCCTTTCATAATCCATGTTGTCTTTCCAAGGCATTAACTCTATCTGAACATCGATTCTTTTTTTCATTCTAACTGCTTGTATTCCAAACATTTTTGCAACATCTATTAGTCCGATCCCTCTCACTTCCATGAAATGTCCATAGTTGTTTGTTGCACATCCAACCAGAATGTCATCCTTTGAGGTTATCTTCACCACATCATCAGTTATCAAGCGCTGACCACGCTCAACAAGCTCAAGTGCACATTCACTTTTGCCAATTCCACTTTTCCCTGTTAAAAGAATTCCAACTCCAAAAACATCTATTAATGTACCATGGATTGTTTTTGATTCTGCAAAAATACTTTGTAAATAAATTCGCAATGAATTAAATAGTTTATCTGTAGATAATCTTGATGAAAAGATAGGGATCAGCATTTCATTTGCAAGAAATTCTATTTGTTTTGGAACAGAAAGCCCTTTTGTTATAATTATTGCCGGAATATCATATACAAGTGTATCTTTTATGTTATTATAAAGGACCTCTTCTTTTAAAGACTGTAGATAGCTGATCTCTGTTTCACCAAATATTTGCACCCGACTATATTCAAATCGGTCAAAATAGCCTGTTAATGCAAGTCCTGGCCTATTTAGAAATGAAGTTGTAATATTGCCCTGCATTGTTTTTGGGTGAGTGATCAAGGAGAGTGAGAGATCTTTTTTCTTTAGTTCATATAACTCTTTCACGCTTAATTTTTTCATATTACCTACTTTTAATAGTGAACCCGTTCCCGTCAAGTGGAACGGGTTCTTTCTATTAGTTTTATGCCTCTATCAGTTTATAATGTTCACTATCTTTTTTTACTAACACGTTGATCTTATCAGTTTCCAGATTCCTAAATACCAAATACATACTATCTATATTATCGAATTTTTCCAGTGCATCGTCAACTGTTAAATTCTCAGCTAATATCCTTTTAATTTTTACTACTTTTTTGCCTTCATTTCTTTCGATAAGGTCTGCATAAACAAAGTGAATATTTTCTTTCAAACTTTTCTTATTATGATCTGCCCATTTATCTTTCATCTTCTTTACTTGCTGCTCCATTTTGTCAACAGCATTATCGATAGCAAGATACATATCTTTTTCAACAGCTTCACATTTCAAGTTATGCTTTGGTGCATGGACGATCAATTCAACTTTGTTTCCATTTTTTTCTAATGAAAGAATAAAGTTAGCTGTCATTATATGATCAAAATACCTTTCCAATTTTACACAGGATCCATCAATATGATCTCTAATGGCATTTGTGAGGTCGAAATGACGTGCAGTAATTGTAATTTGCATAATTATCTCCTTTTAAATACTGCAGGAGTGGAAATTATCCTACAGACTATTGTTTAAGATCTTTTTTGCTTGCTCTGCATGATAAGAGCTACGAACAAGTGGAGAGGATTCAACAAGTTTAAAACCCATTCTTTCCCCTTGTGTTTTGTAAAATGCAAATGTATCCGGATGTATATATTCAGCTACAGAATGATGCTCTTTAGATGGAGTCATGTATTGCCCAATTGTAACAATATCCACACCCACTTCACGCAACTTTCTCATAAGTTCAAGCACTTCAATTTTTGTTTCTCCAAGTCCAACCATGAAACCACTTTTTGTAAGTATAGAACTACTTGTATTCTTGGCTGTTTGAAGAACTTTTAACGACCGTTCAAAATCTGCCATCGGACGAACAGCTCCGTAAAGACGTGGAACGGTCTCGACATTATGGTTCAATACATCCGAACCGGCAATTACAATTTTCTTAACCAGATCCATATCACCATTTAGATCCGATATCAACAATTCAATTGCAATTTCAGGATCACATTTTTCTCTTATTTGTTTTATTACTTCTATGAATTGAGAAGCTCCACCATCAGGAAGATCGTCACGCGTTACTGTAGTAACAACAATATATTTCAATCCCAACTCATTTGATAATTTTGCAATTGCTTTTGGTTCATTTATATCCACTGGTTCAAGATTATGTTCTGCTTTATCAACTGCACAAAAAGTGCAGTTTCTGGTACAGGTTTCTCCTAAGATCATAAAAGTTGCAGTACCATTCTCAAAGCATTCACCCTGATTTGGACATTTTGCACTTTCACATACTGTATGAAGATTATATTTCCTCAAAATTTTTATTACTTCTCGTGCTTTTCTGGCTCCGAGTTTTTCTGACTTAAGCCATTTTGGCTTTCTCAATACTTCCATATCTTCCTAAAGCTAATCTATATTTTATGTATTGCAAGTTTTTCCAGATCTTCTACAGCTTCCATTACAGATTCCGATAAAGTTGGATGTGCAAAAATTACTTTCTTCACATCTTCAATAGTTGCATCTAATCCTACTAATATTCCTGCTTGAGCTATTAATTCTGTAGCTTGAGGACCAATTATATGAACACCAATTATTTTGTTGGGGTTCTCTAGTGCGATTATTTTCACAAAACCAAAGGTTGCTCCTAATCCAAGAGCTTTACCGTTAGCAGAAAATGGAAATTTTCCGGTAAGGATCTTAACGAATTTTTCTTCTGCTTCCTTTTGTGAATATCCAACAGAAGCTATTTCCGGATTTGTAAATGTGCAGGCAGGGATCTTTTTGTAATCAAGGTCAATAATTTCAATTTCGGTATTGTTAATTGCATTGTGAATAACATCTGCCACAATTAAACCTTGCTTGCTTGCTGTATGTGCCAGCATAAGTTTACCTGTAACATCTCCAATTGCAAATATATTTTCCAAATTTGTTTTCATCATTTTATCAATATTTACAAATCCATCATCCATAGAAATATCACAGTTTATAAATTCGATATCCATAAAAGGAACTCTGCCAACACTTAATAAAACTTTATCGGTCTCTATTTCCTTTCCGTTTGATAGTTCTAAGAGGATCCCGTTGGAAGTCTCTTTAAAATTTTCTACTGCTGTTTTGAGATGAAGTTTTATTCCACTTCTTTTTAGAGCCATTCCCAATCTTTTTGATATCTCAATATCTTCCATATCTATTAAGTTCGGTAAGAATTCTACAATCTCAACTTCTACACCTAATTGATTGTATATTGAGGCAAATTCACAGCCGATAATACCACCGCCAATGACAACAAGTTTCTTAGGTAATTCTTCCATTTTCAGGATATCCCTGGAAGAAAGTATTTTTTTCCCGTCACATTTTAAAACTGGAAGTTCTTTTGGCTTAGAACCTGTTGCCACGACAACATAGTCAGCAAAATATTCTTCGTTGTTTGTAATTATTTTATACCCGGAACCAATTTTCTCGATGTTTTTTACAGATTCTTTTATATTGCGGATCTCTCTTTTATTAAATATGAACTCGATACCTGAAACCAGTTTTTCTACAACTTCATTTTTCCTTTGCCATACTTTTTTATAATCAACACAAGGTTTTTCAATTGATATTCCAAAATTTTCAGATTCTTTGATCTCTGAATAAAGATCGGCAACTTTTACCAGAGATTTTGTAGGAATGCAACCGTGGTTAAGACAGACTCCTCCAAGTCTCTCTTTTTCAAATACTGCAACATCAATTCCATATTGTTGGAGCCGAATAGCTGTAACATATCCACCAGGTCCACCACCGATGATCACAACCTTGAAATTGTTCACTCTTTTCTCCTCAATCTGCTATTAAGAATTCCTTTAGCTTTTCTATATTTTGCCACAACTCTGCGTGAAACGTTAATATGCAATTCTGCAAGTTTCTCTGCAATATCTTGATCACTCAGTGGATTAGTTTCATCTTCAGTGTCGATCATTCTAGTAATTTTTTGTTCAACATTATGTCTTGATATTGAATTATAATCATCATCTTTACCTGCTTTACTAGTGAAGAAATCTTTCAAACACATAATTCCAAAAGGTGTATCAGCATATTTAATGCGAACAACTCGTGAGATTGTAGATTCATTAACATGAAGCTCTTGAGCGATCTCAGAATAAGTAAGTGGTCTTAAAACTCTATTCTCTCCATAAAAGAAATCCGGTTGATGATGTAAAATGGATTTTGTAACACGCTCTAATGTTCTACCACGTAAATACACGGATTTTATCAAGAACTTTGCTGAGTTGATCTTGCTTCGTACATAAGTCAAGGCGTCTTTATCTCTTTTTACTTGTTGCAAGATCTTGTTGTATTTTCTACTCAATCGAATCTTTGGAAAAGAGTAATCATTTATAATAATCTCATACTCACTTCCAACACGTTTTATAATAACATCCGGAACAATATAGTTGGAATGATTTGTAAGAAGACGTAAACCGGGTTTTGGATCTAATTTTGCAATTTGCTTCTTCCAATTTAATATGGTAGTAATACTTGTACCAAAACTCGATGCAATATTTTTATATCGTTTATGAATAAGATCAGTGAAGTGATCCGAGATCAAAATAATGATATTTTCGTTATGAAATTCCGGATCAAGCTGTGCTAACAGGCATTCCTGAATATTTCTGGCAGTAATTCCACATGGCTCTAAATGAAGTAACATCGAATGAATCTCTTCAGCTCTCTCAAGTTTAATCCCAAATTCTTTTGCAACTTCACCGATATCAAATTCATCCGGCAGGAAACCATGAGCATCTATACTATCAAACAATTCGTAAGCAAAATCAAATTCACCATTGTCTAGATTTAGTTTTTCGATCTGATATACAAAAGCATCTTTTTTATCTTCTTGGTCTCTGGCCATTTGATCGAAATTTACACCTTCGGTAGAAGTTGTGCTGCCAGAAGCTCCTTGAAAATACTCTGAATATGAATCTAATATTTCACTAAGTTCTTTAGTCTCTTCCAACGTTTTCTTTAACTCTTCATCTTCGATTTCATTTTTTAGATCTTCTTCAATTCTATCTTTTACTTTCTCATCTGTTTCTGGAGAAATATCTTCTTCATCTCTATATTCAAGAAGCTCAAGCATTGGATTGCTTATCATTTCCTGTTTTAGATGAGTTTCAAGCTGCATTAATGGCATCGCTAGCATTTCTAAGGATTGAAGCATCTTGGGTTTTAATAATAAGTTCTGTGTTTGCCTCTGAACTAACGTTTGCTTAAATTTCATTGATATTTACTCTTCTTTCATTCATTCCCAAAAGGATTTGTGAATCTATCACCAAGATACACTTCACGTGCTTTATTATCTTTTACTAATTCTCTTGATGTTCCACTGAATAAAATCTCTCCATTAAAAATAATATAAGCTCTTTCAGTAATTTTCAAAGTCTCAAGAACATTATGGTCCGTAATTAATATACCAATATTTTTCTCTTTTAATTTTCTTACAATATCCTGGATATCTGCCACTGCAAGGGGATCTACACCTGCAAAAGGTTCGTCCATAAGCATAAAAGATGGAGATGTAACCAGCGAACGGGTTATCTCAAGTTTTCTGCGTTCACCACCAGATAATGTATATGCTTTTTGTTTAGCTAATATTGTAAGACCCAAATCTTCCAGATGTTCTTCCAATCGTAGTTTTCGTTCTTTTTTTGAGATCTTAAGTGTTTCTAGAATTGCCATGATATTTTGCTCAACAGTAAGTTTATGAAAAATAGAAGGTTCCTGAGCAAGATATCCTATGCCCAGCTGTGCACGTTTATACATGGGCAGATTTGTTATTTGCTTATCATTAAAAAAAACATCACCACTATTAGCTTTTATTAAGCCAAGGATCATGTAGAAAGTCGTAGATTTTCCGGCTCCATTGGGTCCTAAAATTCCAACAATTTCACCCTGCTGTAAATTAATGCTAACATTATTTACGACCTTTCTTTTACCATAGATTTTAACTAAATTATCTGTTTTAATACTCTTCATATTGATTGGATTTAATTAATCCCATTTTATTTGTCAAGCGAATGTTAAATTAAAATTTATATTTGGAATAAAATATGCTTTAGCTATGAATCTAAAATGTTTTTTTGTATTTAGTTAAGGTTTTCTACCAGTTTTTGTGTTTAAATTTATAGATTCCATGGACTTTATCTTTCATTGAAATTCTTTCAATTTCATTCTGATCGTTCATTTCTATAATGAGATGTTCACCTTGTGCATTATTAGCTGAAAAGTCTCTGCTTTCTTCTGATTCCTGCTGAAAATGGGAATTTACATTTCCGGTTGCTTCACAAAATGTAATATTTCCTTTTTCAAAATGAAACTCCATCAGATCACCAACAGCCCAACTTTTTTTTGGTTGATCCTCTGCTTCAGAAAACATTACATAACAAGAATCCTGCAATATGGCTTTTTTAATTTTCTGTTCTTCAAAAAATATCCGGAATTCAATTGCTGATGCATCTGCCAGATCCGAAGTAAATTTTGGCTCTCCTAAATATACTGCTTTTTCTTCATCAGCAAAATATAGAAGGAAGTCGCTGGCCATTATAAAATCTGTTGAAAAAGTTTTCACATTAAAAGTTGCAGCAACTTTTTTATAGTCCTTAAAATACTCGATCTTCTCAGCCGAAATAGAAATAGTATCTTGTTTTGCAATAGAAAGAACAGGTTCTTTCATCAGGTAACCATAACCATCATCCAAAAAGTATTTTAATTCTCCACAGGTTCCATGCATGTCTTCCCGTTCATCATAAGTTATCACATTTTCTTTAGCAAATAGTTCTCTGGAATTCCTGAAATATTCTATTTCATCAGCTGCAAATGTTCTCATGGTTGAATCTATATGTGTTTCTGTTGCAAAAACATCTCCATGCAGGAAAAGTCGTTCAGATTTACGAAAGTAATCCACATTATCAGATTTCAAACTTAAAGTATCTTCATATACCTTCACATTCCCTTGCATTCGTACTATCTTCTGCAATTCAAAAATGTCTGCTTTATCACAGAAAAACTCAGTATCACCATAAAAGAAGTGTACATTTCCAAAAAGATTTGTTACATACTCTTCTTCTATTTTGTTAATAATAAGTTTATCTGCATTAATTAATTTGTAAGGACGTAATTCTTCTTCAGCATGAAGTTCGAATATCGCTGCTAATATAGTCGTTAAAATGATTAGAGCAATTAATCTACCAATTAACTTCATCTTCATTTAGTTGTCCTTCAGCCGATACTTTTGTGATCTCTACTCTGTCTAGATCCAGGTTAGATTCCATCTCTTCGCCATTTAATACATTATTTTCTCTAATTAAAATTACACCATTTTTTGCATATAAAATATTTGTATTTCTATTTAAAACCATTAGTGGTGCTTTCATTGTTCCATTTTCACTCACAACTACAACATCTCCAATTCCAGTTAATGTATTTTTTGCATCATCTACTTCGGCTTTATTGCATTTAAGGGTTGATTTAACAGAACCATCCATATTGAAGAAGGTAACAAAAACAGTATCTGCAAAAGTCTGTTTTGTACTATAGTATTTATAATAATGAATCGCAGTTAGTTCATAATCAATTACATCTTTAGTTGTAGAAATGATCTTGATCGAATCTGCTTGTTCATCTGGTATTTTGCCGCTTATAGGCATATTGGAAGCTTCATCATTTTCCGCACAGGACATTAGGAAAAATAAATTACTAAGACATAAGACGATCAAGAAGTTTCTGCAAACTTTCTTCATATTTTCCCTGCTTTTTTAAGATAAGTTCTATAAATTCTCTAACTGCCCCTTCACCACCATTACGTTTTGTAACAAGGTTTGCACTATTTTTCATATTATCGAATGCATCTGCGGGAACTGCTGAAATATTACATTTTTCCATCACCGGGAAATCATTCCAATCATCTCCCATATAGGCTACATTTCCCCAATCTAAATTCAATTTTTTTAGTAGTTCAGTTGTTTTTTGCAGTTTGTTCCTAACACCCTGAAAGAGAAATTCTATTTGAAGATCATCACATCTTTTCTCGAGAATGTGTGAACTTCTACCTGTTATTATGGCCAGCTTAATATCACTGAATTGCAATAATTTGATCCCCAATCCATCCTTTGCATTATAATTTTTAGATTCGGTTTTGTTATTGTCATAAATAATTTTCCCATCAGTTAAAACACCATCGTTATCTAAAATAATCAATTTGATTTTACTAAAATCCATATATCCCTCATTATCCTTTGATTTTTAAACAAGCATCCAGTAACCTAGGAAGTTCATTTAGCGGTAACATAGAGCTTGCATCACTCAGTGCATCTTTCGGATTTGGATGTGTTTCTATAAAGAGTCCATCAACCTTACCGGTTGCTAATGCAGCTTTTGCCATCAATTCTATATATTGTGGAGTTCCACCCGAAGTTATATTGAGAGAAGGTCTTTGCAGGCTGTGGGTAACATCGTAAATTACCGGATATCCGAATTGTTTCATAATTGCAAAACTGCGGAAATCTACTACCAAATTGTGATATCCAAAACTTGTTCCCCTTTCAGTTAACATTACATTTTGATTTTCTGCAGCTAATATTTTTCCCGCAGCATTTTTCATATCTTCAGGAGCCATGAATTGTCCTTTTTTTATATTTACAATTCTGCCTGTTTGTGCTGCTGCAAAAATGAGATCAGATTGCCTGGATAAAAATGCCGGGATCTGAAGAATATCAGCAATTTCTGCAACTTCCTTAATTTCGCTTATTTCATGAACATCTGTTAAAATTGGAATATTAAAATCTCTCTTGATTTTTGATAGAATTTCAAGTCCCTTTTTTAAACCCGGACCTGTTGGTGACTCGATAGAAGTTCTATTTGCTTTTCTAAACGATGATTTAAAAATAAACTGTATTCCACGTTTTTGAGTCATCTCAACTAGTTCACTAGCGATCTGCATCATCATAGTTTCATTTTCAACAACACACGGACCGGCAATAAGAAAAAATTTATCACAACTACTAAGTTCTTTGTAAAGCTT
>CAZOCS010000009.1:37210-39461 GCA_964578365.1 uncultured Candidatus Cloacimonadota bacterium | reverse complement strand
TCTGATCTGGCACAAAAACCAGGATTGCAGTTAACTGATAGATTCATTTTAGCAACGATACATCGTGCAGAAAATACTGATGATCCAAAACGTTTGACTTCTATATTTAATGCACTCGCTGAAATCTCTAACGAGATCCCGATCATACTTCCGCTTCATCCACGCACCAAAATGAAAATTGAAAATTTAAAATTTAAAATTGAAAATTTAAGTATTATTGAGCCAATCGGTTACCTGGAGATGATCTATCTTCTACAAAACTGTTCACTGGTTATGACAGACAGTGGGGGATTGCAGAAGGAAGCATTCTTCTTTGAGAAGCCATGCGTTACTTTAAGGGATGAGACAGAGTGGCTTGAACTGGTTGAACATGGTTTTAATGAAGTTGTCGGAGCTGATGAGGATAAAATAATCTCCGGATATCAAAAAATGAGCCGAATAAAAAATAACTACAATATCAATTTATACGGAAATGGTGAAGCTTCAAAAAAAATTATTGCTGAATTAATAAACTAATGTAATCTTTTACACAAAAATAATTTAAGTTGTATATCTGCTATGGGGTGGCAGGATGAATGGTCACTTTTGCTGCTTTTTGAGTGTTTTGTGTCAAGGGAGTGGTCACGTTGACTATTTTAACAAAACTGGCCATTTAAATGAAACAATGAAGCTATAAGCAGAACACCACTTGGACATTTAACTCAAAATTACTGATAGAACTCATGAAACTTCCACTTAGGCAAATTAGTAGAATTGATTAATCATTCCATAATTTATTTCAGGAGATTCATAAACTTAAAGTTTCAGAGAATAGAATAAAAAATCTAAATAATTTTGATTTTATTGATGATTCCATAAAAATGATTTTGCATAACGGTGTGCTACGTCATCTTGCCATAAGCATTGGATTTGTTTTTCAAATCCTGATGCGATTAACGAGATTTAACTGATACGCTTGTTAGGAGCCATTAAATCCCTTAATTAGCATGCCTTTAGAGGTTTTTTCTGAAATAATTCTTGCTGGTATCCCACCAATTGTTGCATTCCCTTTAGAAAAACTCTTGTTTACCACTGCGTTTGCTCCAATTGCCATATTGGATCCGATATCAATTTTTCCAAACATTTTAACCCCCGGTCCAATGTAGCAGTTATCACCGATATTGGGTGCATCATAGCTTTCCCCTGCTTCTGTTCCTATATTTACACATACGTGCAAACGACAATTAGCACCTACTTTGGCACCTACATTTACTACAATTGTTCCTATATGAGCTATTGACAAACCAGGGCCAAATACATTTATCGGAATAGAAAATCCCAATCTTCGGCCTTGTTTTCGATACTGATAAGCAACAAATGCCCTAATAAACCTATTCTTCTTGCAATTTGTGAGATATTCTAGTTTTCTCATTAATCTTTGGTATTTCCAAACATCGTCGAACAATAGGGTTTTTATTGTTTTTGTTCTATTTAATGCTATTCGATCTGCCTCAAGATATTCTAAATAATTCTTATATGATTTTATCAATTCTACAACTCCTTATGTTACGTGCAAGCTACGTCCATTTTTTTGTTGTACATAACTAACCTAAAGTTACGGTATTCTTGTTGTACAATAACTTTTTTCTGGGAGTTATTGTACAACAAATCACTATTCAATTCTATATCTCATTATTAATTTAAACTAAAATCAAGGAAAGATTGAATATTGAAATTTTAATGTCAAGAACATTGGTATTTGTAGAATCAAAATTGGTGAGAAAAATACTTAATTTTTAAAATCCCCAAAAAAAAGAATTTCACAATTTTTTTTTTGTGGCAACACACTGACCACAAATGAGCCACAATTACAAATAGTAATATTTTGGAAAAAACAGCGTAAAACAGCCTATAATGGCCAAACCTCTGACAGAAATGGCCAAACTCGGTGGCAACAAATAGCAATTCATATATGGGGTAGCAGGGAGTTTGATATAAGATAAAAAGGGCATGAACTCCTGAAAACGCTGAGTATGATTGAGCTGAACAACTGGACATATTAATTCAGAGGTTTGACATTTTTATAGTGTGGAATCCTATATTGTGTCACAAGAATGATATTAATATAAACTCATAAAATATCAAACTAATGAAACAAATTATAGCAAAAGTAGAAATATGCTGAATATAAGTGCTTCTGTATCTTTTTTAAATTAGTTCACAACTGGACAACTGGACATTCACAACTGGACAACTGGACATTCACAACTGG
>CAZOCS010000009.1:0-37110 GCA_964578365.1 uncultured Candidatus Cloacimonadota bacterium | reverse complement strand
TTCACAACTGGACAACTGGACATTCACAACTGGACAACTGGACATTCACAACTGGACAACTGGACATTCACAACTGGACAACTGGACATTCACAACTGGACAAAATATCAAACTGATGAAACAATATTATTCTATTCTGGATGCAAATTCAAAACATTTACAAGCTCCTTTCTTAGATCAGCATATCTTTTATTGAGCTGGATCATAATAGCTCCATCAAAACAACCTTTGCAATCAATGCTTATTTTTACAGCTAATTCATTATAAGCATGTTCTAATTCTTCAACTTCAGTGATAAAATTCTCTTTGCTCATTAATTTTGATCCTCTCTTCATTTATTGTATAAATTTGAATTAGAGAAAGCCTTAAACAAAAACAGAATTTAGAACTTACCCAGTCAATAAAAAAAAAAGCCCAGGCAAACACCTGGGCTTTTTGCATTAATAAAAATTAAAGCTCTTTAACTGCTCTTTGCTCATACCAAACAGTGATTATGATTTTACCATCTGGGCCAATGCTTTGCTTAATAAACTTAACATTGATCGGATTCTGTTGCTTTTGAAGCCAATCATTAACTTTAACGATCTTTTTTGTCTCGGTTAATTCAAATATAACTACTCTCATCGTCACATCCCCCTTATTATATAGTAATAAATATTATTAATTATTCTTTAATATATTAATTAATGACTCCTGATTTTCTAATATTTTCTTTAATTTAAGATTCTCGGTTCTCAACTTTATTAACTCATCGGCCATCTCCTGATCCGTTCCAGTAGAATATATCTCACCTTCACCGGTTAGCAGCCAAACTAAATTACAGTTTGTTATCTTATAGATTTTAATTAACATATTGCAAGATAACTCTCTGGCTCCTCTCTCGTAATTACTCAATGCCGGTGAAGTTATGCCAAGCTGCTCTGCAAACACCTTTTGCATCAGAATTTTACTGTGTCTTAACTTCTTTAATCGCTCTCCGATCATTATACACTCCTATAATTAAATAACAAATTGAAAATATTTTATTGACAAAGATAACAAATTGAAATCTTATGCTCCACAGATACATACTACAAAAAAGAGAGGAGTAAGTATATGTCAAGAAAAGAAAAACTTGATCCAGTTAATAGGATTACTGTGAGAGCCTTAATCAATAGCAAAGAAATAACTATCAAGGAATTTTGTGAGACACATCAACTCAATTATGATTCCTTCAGAAGATGGCTGTCTGGAGATAACACTTTGACAAATATCAATAAAAAGATCTATCAAATTCTTATTGATAACAACATCCATCCATTCACGGATCCGCTGCCAACTATTTCACCGGAAATTAAATTGCAATTAGCTGGAGCCACATCATGACAAAGAACCTCGGCTATATTGATGAAAATCCAAATGAATTTATAATCTGCAGATCCTGCGGAGTTATCAACCATAATGAAAACACTGAATGCATATCCTGTGGATGTCATGATTTTATTGAAGATCAATCAACGATTAATGAGCGGATCCAGGAAGAAGTGCAATATCAAATCAATAATCACGGCCATGATCTGGAATCAATTTATGATATTCATAAGGAAGTAGCATAATGAGATCTAACAAATTCTTATTCATCACAAATATTCTGCTCACTGGAATCAACGTATTTATGCTGATCATTCTTATTCAGGCAATCAAATAAAAGGAGAAGAAAATGGAAATCCAAAAACACTTAAACAAACTCGGCCACAAGGTGAAGGATCTTGTAACAGGGCGTGAAGGCATCATTACATCAATATCATTTGATTTATATGGATGTGTTCAGGCAGTAGTAACCACTGAAGTTACCACAAACACTGAGAAGCCAACAAATGAATGGTTTGATATTGCAAGATTAAAAATTTTAAGCAAGAAACCAGTAATGAAACAACCTAATTTCGATTTTGGACCCGTAGCAGAAGGTCTCAAAGGTGGATTTGTAAAACCAATCAAATAGCTCATAACCAACCGGCACGATAACAAGTGCCGGCTGTTATGGTTTATGACGTTAAATGGAGGATAATATGTGGTTAACTGTAAAGGAAGTGGCTGCTAAATTAGTTGTCTCGGATAAGACGGTCCGCAGGCGCTGCAGCAAAGGTGTATATGAATCAAAATACAAACCGAATCCAAACGGTGGAAAGGATATCCTGTTGATCCACTGGCCAAATCAGCCAGTTGTGACAACTGGACAAAATATCAATCTTATGAAACAATTTAAAGAAGATACTCCGTTATATCCTCCAGCGGAGATCGGGGAGAGGAACCCAGGAGCAGCCTCGTCACCTGCTCCTGCTCTCCTTTTATCTCAAATCGCTGAACCGGAACCGGAAGTACCTGATAAATTCAAAAGAATTGGCCAGCTTAGAGCAAAGGTTTGCCAATATGCAATGGATCTCTGGGAAGTAAAATCTAAAACTGAAAGCTATCAGACAACTATCATGCTCTATAATAATAAGGAAATAGTAAAAGAACTCAGAGAAGTGTTCCCTTCAGATGATAGTATTTCAGAAATAACACTCCGTAGATGGGTTGCTAAATACAAAAAAAACAAGGACTGTCTTGATCTCGTTCCTAAATATAGTGTTGGAGCTGGCTCAAAAATTATCTCAGAAGATGAAGAGAAGTTTTTGCTGCGCTGGTATCTCAATCCAAATCAGATCCATATCGGAACCATAATAAAAATGCTCAAAACTCAGGCCTTAAAAGGAAATATATACTCTCCATCTTCAGCTTCTACACTTCGCAGGTGGATCCAGAAGTATGAAAGAGATAACTCTAAAATGGTGGCTCTCATGCGCAAGGGAGAGAAATTTGTAAAAGATAGTTTGATCAAGCATATTGAACGTGATGCCACTATGCTGGATGTTGGTGATGTTTGGGTTGCAGATGGAAATGTGTTGAACTTCCAGATCATCAATCCACTCACAGGCAAACCTCAAAGAATGATATTTGTTCCCTGGATGGATTGGAGATCTCGGTTCATTGTTGGTGGATCCATAGCTCCAACTGAGGACACCATGAATATTGCAGCAGCTTTCAGAAATGCTGTGTTAAATTGGGGTGGAACTCCCAGAGCCATTCTCATTGATAATGGCCGGGCCTTTAAAAGCAAATATTTCACAAAGAAAAAAAATGTGGATATTGAGAATGAGCTTGGTGGATTATTCTCAAGACTTAAAATCCAGGAGCATTTTGCCACTCCATACAATGCTAAAGCAAAGCCTATTGAGCGTTGGTTCAAAACATTCAATGATGGTTTTGAGCGCTTCCTGAATGGTTACAGAGGAGCTTCCATCTCAGATCAGCCAGCTCAACTAAATAGAAATGAGAAGTTCCTGCAGAAGCTCACTAATAATGAGCCGATGGAACTCATCGAAGCTCAAACTCTTATTGCTTATTATATTACTAACTACTATCATCAAACTCAACATAAAGGCATTCATAATAGTACACCCGAAAAGATATTCCAATCACAGGCCTGCCCTCAAGAAAGGCTCATCTCTCCACATGAATTGAATTATCTCATGCTGAAGGGTGGAGTTAAGAAGGTCGGATCTAATGGAATCCGTCATAACAAGATCAATTACTGGCATCCTAAGATGGCAAATATGGTAGGGCAGCAGATCATTTATCGTTACGATTGGCACGATCTCAGGCATGTTCATATTTATTCTGAACATAAACTCATCTGTATTGCTGAGATGAACCACCAGCATCATCCAATGATCTCACTGGATCCTAATAAAGAAATCTCAGAAAAACATCTCAATAATGAACTTAAACATCAAAAAAGTGAAATGAGAATGATCAAAAAATTGGCAAAAAGTGAATTGGATAGAGTTGCTGATATAGATCAAAAAGTGGCAGCCATACACATGGGTAAAACACCTAAACTATTTCAAAATCCTAAACTTTTAGAAACTCCAAAAAAGAAGAAATCACTGGATGAGATAGTGGCTGAGATCCATTCCAAAGCTAAACCAAAATCAAAATCAAAGAAAACCACAGAAGCCGATGAACTCGGTAAGAAATTAAGGAAGAGTATAGGTGTATGATAGAAAAGTGGGTTATAGAGAAATACACAGCATGGAGAATAAAAATTTTTGGAATAGAAGCAATATTAAAAAACGAGGAGATGAATAATGAAGATGAACCAATTAGCACAGACAAAAAACGTGGATAGCGCACTGGAATGCGTTGATTATTTACTGGCTCGACCTGTCACTGAGATGGTAGGATTATCATTATGGTATGGCAATCCCGGAGTAGGCAAAACAAGATTTGCAAAGAGATATGCAATAGCAAACTCACAAATATATCTCCGGCTGGAAAGCACATCCACAGCCAAAACATTTGCTCTTCAATTATATGAATGCTTATGTTATCACTGCTCTCTTCCGGTTGGAAATATCCGGGGATCTGCAAACAGGATTTTTGCAGTTTGTAAGGAGATACTTTCAGATCTTCCAAACCTGGTGATCTTTGTAGATGAAATTGACTATGCATTTAAAAACTCTCAGCTGCTTGGATCTATCCGTGATATTGTGGATGAGACATCTGCTATAGTTATTTTAGTAGGAATGCAGGATGCTTACAAGGAATTGCTCAAGGCAAATGTTCATTACTTTGATCGCTGCAATTTCTTTGTAGAATTTGAAACCTTAGATCGTGCTGATGTGAAGCTTGTCATGCAAACAATATCAGATATCACTGTTGATGCAGATACAATTCAAATGCTCCATCAAAAAACTTCCGGAACTCTCCGAAAAATAGTGAAGCTCATCCATGCAATTGAAACCATCGCAGCTACTCTGGATGTGAAATCAGTTTCATTTAGAGATGTTAAGGAGCTATTTAATGGATAGGGTGACTGAAGCACAAAAGATCCGGAACTTCATTCAATATCACCGGAAGCCATTTACTCAGGAAAATGTGGCCACTGATACCGGATGCAATAAGCATACTATCACAAGAGTGATCCGGGAGCTTGAACTCTCAGGCTCCATAAAATCTAATATTAAGACCGGCAACTGCAAAGTATATACGAGATGCACTAAAAATAAATTGAAGCGCTCAGGTGCTTCAATATCTCCTGAGACAGCTTTAAGATTAGTAGATATGCTTCACAATGATTGGAATTTTATTCCTTCCAAAGAAACTGCTCGGATCATCCGGAATCATCTGCAATGCCAAGTATGTGGATATGATACTGTGAATAATATGGCAGCCTTAATGAATATGTCACCTGAAACTGTGCAGAGATATGTGAATGTTTTGGAATGCCTGGGAGCCGTGAGAAGAGAATCCGGAAAGGTAAGGTGGATCAAGCATGTTGAAATTCCTAAACTGGAACCTTACCACAAATATAGAGAGCAGTTCAAAGCAAAGAAGGATCAGCTTGATGCATTATCAGCTGCCATCCATACTCTTAAAGCCATTCGCAGACAAAAAGAAAAAGAACGGATGAACTTCCTACTCACAAAGGTTTTTGTGTAATGAATGATAAAAAACTCCGCTCTGATATCATGGCAATCTCCAACCTTAAATATGGCTGGGATTATGATGAATTTCATGAGATAATGGAAGAGTGGGGATATGGAAATTCACTCAGAGCTTTAGAAACTTCCAGCCTCAAACATCTCAAATGGCAACTTATGGGAATCCAGGAAGATGATGATCGCTGGGAACTGGATGCTCAAGGCAAATATATGTGGTTCCTTCTCTGTGAATCTGGCTGGAGCAAGAAGAGACTTATCATCTTTATGATCAAAAAATATCACAAAAATAACTGGAACCTTCTCACTAAAAAAGAGCGCAGAGGCGTGATCAATATGTTAAAAATATATTATAAGGAGAGTAATAAATGAGCCAAAAAAAAGACAAGCTTCACCGCAAACAGGCAACTGAAATGATTGTAGGATTGCAAAGTAATATGACCTTTTTTGATCGCATAAATTATGCGCTGTTCCGTAATTTTTTTAAGCCACTTATGAGGACCCAAAAAAAGCTCAAGGATCCAAAATATTTCAAGGCACTAACCAAATCCAGAAGCTACATCTGGAGCTGGCTGTTTGATGATGGATATTATAAAAGATTATTCCAGAAGCAGAAGGCAGCCAGAGATAAACAATTTAGAGAAGAAGCCCAAAAAGCTGCTGAGAAGCACGGCAAATATATAGCTGAGAGAAAGGCAGAAAAGTTGGAAGCAGAGCAAAACAGAATCTGGCCAGTGGATCCAGCCACAGTTCTCAAAGGGCCACACCAAACAGATTGCCTTGCTGAAGAACAACACAAATTCAGGGTCAAGGCATTCAAGGATGCAAAACCTTCAGATGTGGATGATCTCAAATGATGCAGATCACTAAGCCACTTCAAATGAAAATCAAAAGGAACCGTGTTCCTGTGATCAAAACTTTTTCAGGAAGATTCAGAGAAATCTTCAGAGCCAAATTGAGATTGAAAAGAAGAACAAAAGGGAGTTCAAAATGATCAAAATCATTATCGGCTTTATGCTGTTTCTTATGATAATATCATCATTATTCACGTTCTTATGTGGTTATCATAAGGGGATAAATGACAGCGCAGTGATCATCCAAACGGATGAGAGTGTGATAGATGCAGCCTGCAAATTACATGGAGTTAAGGAAGCAATTTATCGCAGTTCAGAGAATGGCAATTCCGGATATTTCTTTTTCTATAAAGATCAAGTGAAGGTTCCAAATCCGGAAGGTAAAAAATGGGCCTCATTATTCAATATCTATTTCAGAGAAACATATCAAAAGGAGATAGCATGGAAGATGCGATCAAACAAATCCTGATAGAAGCAGGGCAGAAGCAAATAAATTTATCAAGTGAAACAGCCTGCCAGGATCTGGCAGCTAAGATCATGCATCAGCTCCCGGATCTAAACTTCTTATGTGAGTTGAGAGATGATCTCTCAAATATTTCATTAAAGCTGATGCATACTCACACCGGGAACGTGGCTCACAAAAGAGGAACCATACTCTCCATGATCAATGCTATGGTTCGCAAGTACAAGCTTGGATCAGAGCAATAAAACAAGGAAATGAAAATGCAAAAAAGAATGATTGTAGAAAAGGTATTCCCGGAAGAGCTTAAAGGGCCTCTGGAAATCTGCAACGGAGATCAGATCGAAGCTATTAAATATTATGGATCTGAGTTGGAAGATGCTCGTAAAAAAAAATCAGCATGAATCGTAAACGTAGAAAAGCAGAATTGAAAAGAGATCAAATAATCATAAAATTCTAAGGGAGAAGAAATGGCAAAAATTTATGAAAAGAACGGCAAGAAGTATTGGCAAAATGCTGAGGGTGAACTCATCCCGGAAAGAAGGATTTTCCTACATGAGAAGAGAGCAGACAGAATGGTGAATAAAGTAATGAAGAAAGTTGCACGGCTCCAAAAGCACATTATAGCAGAAAAACTGAAGATATCAGAAATAGTTGAACAGTATTTAAAGCAAGTTGCAACTGAGAACGGATCAGATTCAATTGATGGAAATACTACCATCTTTGACTTCGCAAAAGAGAATCAAATTGAACAGAGACTCTCTAAACATTTTGTAACAGATGAACGGCTTAATATCGCAAAGAAGAAGATCAATGACCTTATTTTGAAGTGGAGTGATGGAGCAGATGATAAAATAATCACTCTCGTAAATAAGGCATTTAAAACAGACAAGCATGGCAATGTGAATGTAAAGCAGATCCTCAGCTTGAGAGAAATTAATATCAAAGATAAGGAGTGGAAGGAAGCAATGGAACTTATCACGAACTGCATCTCAGTAGATTACACAAAAACTTATCTGAATTTTAGAACACGAGATGAGAGTGGAAAACTCGTTGCTATCCCTCTCAACTTCAGTGCAATGTAAAAGGAGAAAAAAATGCCAAAAGAAAAAACAAAGCCAACCATTTTTGTGATTGCAAGCGGAGATGGATATGTTTTTGATCCTGATACGCTGGAAATGACAACCGATGTCAAAGATGCATTAAAAATGGGAGAGACAGCAGCAGAACAAATTAAAGCTGCTCTGGAAGAGAAGGGACTACTGGCAGATATTCAGCCATTTATTGAAGAGCCAACAGAAGAGGAGTTGGCAGCCAAAGAAGCTGAAGAAAAAACCAAAGAAGATGAAGAGGAAAAAGCTGCCAAAGATCTTTCTCAAAAGCAATCTGATTGGATCAGATCTCAAACCGTCACAGTGGATCCAGTGAAAGTTGCAAAGCTCAGAATGAAAGGTGATTACTTCCCGATTGAGTTTGATACTAACAGAGCAATAATGCTCTTCCATGTGGCAAATTCAAAGAAGAAAGCAACTCCAAAGAACGTGATTGCATTTGTAAATGAACATCTAAGTGAATGAAAGCACGGATCCTGGTTCTTAGGAGCCAGGATCCATCCTTCAGCTTCCGGTTCCGGGATCTGGAGAATGGAGTGAAATAAATTTTGAGGAGAGGTAATGAATCAATCAGATAGAATAAAATTGGTTTTGGCAGGTTTTACCATTATTAGAGGAAAAGAGATTGGTAAAATGGGAGAACAAAAGCCTTATATTGTGACCACAGAAAACGGATATTCATGGAAGCTATATGAAGGACCTTTCAATAGCAAAAGTAGTAGAGATCATCGGAAACACAAATTACTTCTAAATGATAAAATAGTTGAGGATTGATGTGAAATCACTCAAGCTGAAACATGAAGAACTCTGTGCTATTATTGGAGAGGATAAGGCTAAAATCCTGCTTCATAAATGGTATAATAGAGTAATTCTCAGAGAGCGTAAAAGAGCCAATATACCAACTGCAAACAAAGAGGATTTTCAAAGTAACGTGGTTCAGATCATTGCAGATTTAAACACCAGGACCGGTTTGGAATACAGAGCCAGTTCCAAAGATACTCAAGCTCTTATTAAAGCCAGATTCAATGATGGATTCACAGTGGAAGATTTTAAGAAGGTTCATGAGGTTAAATGTAGTCAATGGCTACACACTGAACAAAGAGCCTTCCTGAGACCTTCCACTCTTTACCGGCCCAGCAAGTTTGAAGGATATCTCCAGGAATATAACTTCAGCCAGAATGATGAGAAGAACAAAACACAAAAGAAGGAAAATGCAAAACTCATAAAACGAATTGAACAGGAAGATAATGAAGAGTATGATCCTGTAGCCGGCAAGCAAATAGTTGCAGATCTACTCAAAAAAATGCAGAGCAAAACTAAGATGCCTGGAGTAAGTAATGAATAAACATTCTCATGAAGTTGGCTGCATGGTTCCACTCTGTGAACAGAAGATCTGCAACAGAAAAATGAAAGGAAGCTGCGCTTTGCGCAAATATTTTTTAATGGATATCAAAGAAAAGAAGCAGCGCCTTGCATTGATCCGTGATCTGTTAGATGCTGCTGAATTAATTGAATGGAAAAAATCTATTTATTTTTGGAGAAGAGGAACTAAATGACAACTCTTAAAAAGAAACGCAATGAGAAGATCCTGGCTGAGATTAAAATCTATGAAGATTTGGGATATATGACTAAGGATGCTATCAAACTCACTGCAGAAAAATACTATCTATCAGAAATAACAGTGAGAGATATTGTTTATAAAAAACCAAAAGGAGATTAATATGTATAGAAAATTTAAAAGGTTATTGGAACTCTGGGATATTAAGGATCCTACTAAAGAAGAACAGGAAGAGTTTTTTGAACTATCTCATTATTATAATGAAATAGATTTACTGCTAAGAGTTAATTGACCTAAAAACATTGACAGCAGATCCGCTGCTGAAAATGAATAAAAAAAAACAAAGGAGACAGATCATGAAAAAACTAATTGTATTATTCACAATCGTTGGCATTATGCTTGGATGCGCAAGTGCCGTGAGACTTTCAATGGCTGAAGGTGAAGGAGTTTATCAATTTACAGAGCTGAATCCTATCACAAAAATTGAAGCTTACAAATCAGCTCAAATCTGGCTTGCTCAGAACGCCGGCAATTATCAAAAGGTAGTTAAATTAGAAGATGAAGAGACAGGCACTCTTGTATTGAAACCATTAATGAGAGTTAAGGTGGCCGGAATATTCAAGTGGATGCATTACACCCTCACTCTCAAGGTTGAAGAAGAACAGATCAATTTTAATTTTGTAGTTAATGAGATGCTGGAAGGATATTATCCACCAGCAGATCAAATGGATTATATTAAAAATCATTTTGTTGTTATTAAAACAAGCATTATAAATCAACTATAAAATTGTAAATAAATAGGTGCTAAATTAAAAAGCCTCTGATCTCTCAGAGGCTTTTGTTTTATCTATTATCTTCCAGCCAATCACCCCAGATGGTATTGTCTCTCCCGGAGTTCTTCTGGAAGTTCTCATCTATTTCAACACTCGGAGCTTCCTTGCCAAACATAGGATCATCCTTTGCTTCACTTCTCATCAACTGCTCCACGTCACATCTGCAGTTCCATCCGTTTGGTGGATAGTTCTCATCCCAGAATGGATCTCCAGCGTGATAAATATATCCATGAAGTGCAGCATGTTCATCCCTAACTTTATCATCCATCACAGCAACATATTTAAGAAATGGAAACACATCTACATCCTTCTGAGCCTGGTTCCAGTTAGCTGCCAGGTAACTGTTATTGATGGCAGTATTGAAATTGGTTCTCAGATGATATGGATTGCCGGCTTCAAAACCTTTCAACTTAACGGCCTTTCTCCACTCATCAAAAGTGGAACCATCTCTCAGAGCTTTAGCAGCTTCCTCTTTTACAACTTCCAGCATCTCTTCAGAGAGTATTCCAGCAACCTCAAAGGCTTCATTCCTGAAAGCTTCCAGGGCTTCCTTATCTTCAATGCTCCAATCTATCTCCCAGAGTTTATCAGGATCAATTTCATCTGAATTGAATATTTGAGAAGGATCCTTCCGGAAAGCAGCCAGCGTGATGAGATTCTTGGCTTTTTCTTTTTTGCGCTTCCTGCTGTTCTTATTGCCGGCATCATAAGATATAATTATCAGATCAGCCATAGCCTGGCCAAAAACCTCAGTGAGATCTTCAACACTCAGCTGATCCAGCTCATCAATATTATCCATCTTCTTGATCTGGGCCTTCACTTTCTTAGCTGCATCCGTGACCTTCTTTAATCTATCACGGTGTTTGATCCTCATCTTATTATAGAATGCAATGCTCTTCCGGATCTTGTTTGTATATCTCATAGATCACTCCGGCTTTGGAATTTTATAAGTATCATAGAAATAATCATCCGGGAAGATAATTCCAATATCATTCTGCAGGGTTCTATCTATCTGAACACGCTCAAACAGATTCACATCATCTGTGAGATCCATAATCACATGGATCTTCTTCCCATCAAAATTGATCACTGAAAGTTTTGTGAAGAGATCATTGATCATAATTATAAGATCTCTGGCATCTCCAGCCAGAATATCTCTGCGAACCATATTATGAACCTTTGCCTGTGCAAAACTTCCGGTGGGTTCTGCATTGGTTGTGAGGGTTTGGCCAAGGATCCTTTTAGTGGTAGCATCCTCACAGAACTTCATCAGATTATTATAGAGATCACTGGATGCTGATTTATTATTATGATCAACAAATTCCATTACAATATTTTCACTCACCATCATGGCAAGATCAGATCCGGCATTCTGCAGCATCTCCCACAGTTCATCCTTTTCTGTTTTGGTTGCACCGGGTTTATATTTACCAACTCGTACCGGCTTGCCAAAGATCTCTGTGAAGCTGGCCCAATTATTAATAGCAAAGCTTTTGAAAACATAATATTTCATGAGTGGCTGCAGGATGGCACGTTTCTTCAGCAGAGCTATAAATTTGAGTTCTGAGAGGTTTTTTTGCTTATCATCCTGAAACAAGACTAATTCGTTTTTAACAGCTCTCAGATCAAGGTTTTGATATTCCATGAGAGTCTTTGGAAAATACAGGCCTTCCTTTAGCTCATATTCTACTTGCCGGAAGGCAAACTTTTTCATTTTAGATTCTATCAAAGTGTCAACGAGATCCGGATATAAATACTCCAGAACATCATTATAATACTTCAATTCATTATCACTCAGATCTCCTTTGAGTGTTGGCATTTTACTCTTTAAGCTTTCTGCCCTGGTATCTATGTTCCCGGCAAGTGTGGCATCTCCATCCCATAGAGTTTCATAGATATTATTAATTGCATTGAGCTTACCAAGCCTCTTCATCTGTGAAACAGCTGAAGATATATTGCTGGGATTTACATCTCTTGTAAATAGTGGTTTACTATCATCAATTGAAACTAAGGTGAGACCACTCTTCACCTCTTTTGCTTCATCGGTTTTACTGAATATGTTTGGCCATTTCATTTTTTATCTCCTTACCATAGTTTATTAAAATTATTATTTCTGGATATTGCAGTTCTATATTCACGCTTCTGCATATTGTATTTAAAATGCATGATGCATCTGGCCAGAGCATCCGGCCCATCATCCTTGATCTTATTAGAAGCAGACAGTTCAGGATCGAATCCGGCAAGCATCTCTTCCAACAGAATAATATCTCCATTCTTCTCTTCCGGGAATATTATTTTACCTCTTTGAAACAATGGCTGCAGCTTCATAATATCTTCCTGCTTATTAGTGGAAGTATTCACACCAAATACAGGCAGAATATCATTATACTCTTCAACAAGAAGATCTAAAAAATCCATGAGCAGCACTTGCCAGAAGTTTGTTTCCATGTAGATCTTTGTCTCATATTTTACATTAAGTTCATAAAGATATCTCAACATATCCAGCACAGGGATCCTGCGGATGAAACAATCCAGGATCCTGTATTCTTTTTTAAAAAGTTCAACGGTTATAATGGCTTGATAATCACTCTTCTTTTGGCCCATTGCCGGATCCACTCTTGTGATTATCTTACCTGTAGGATGATAGCCTGTGATATGAAAATACTTATACCACATGCTCTTGAATATCTCTCCATCAATGATCGGATTCATTTGCCAGTGTCTCTGAAAACGGATCTCTCCGATCACTTCTCTTTTGAGTTCCAGATCTGCAATTGAAAAACCTTCCGGCCAGAGCGGAGATCCATCTTCATTTATTGCTCTGTAGAGTTTGAAGATCTTGAATTTAGATGGTTTCTCTTCACACTCAGTTTTGAAGTAATTTATTGCACTCTCTTTATTGGTTAAATTGGCCAGCCAGATGATAACACAGTTGTGAGTTTCGATTGATCCATAAACATCACCAAGAACCCAATCCAATTTCTCTCTGGCAATCCTTCTATTGTGAGACTTCTCATCTTCAAAATCATCAATGATAATATAATCCGGTCTTTGCGCCCTCGTTATTTTACCTCTGATGCTCTGCTTATATCCCATTGCCAGGAACCTGGTTCCATTATTAAGAGTGAAATCCTTTGGATCCGGTTGCTCAGATCTCAGCATCCATCCAAAATCATGCTCAAGCCTTTTATTATATTTAAACTCCATGAGGATGGCTTCAGTTCTCTCAGCTGATAGTTTTTGATCATGGCCAATAAACACCGGGAATTTGATTATATCATGCAGCGCTTTATAAATTGGGATCCAGATGGCCAGCTCTACAGTTTTACCATGTTCATGAGGTCCTGTAACTGCAATCACTGCATCCGTTTTATTAGAGAGTTCAAACCATTCTCTGTGAATATCTCCAAATTCTTTTTTGATATAGTGAGGGAAGTATTCCTTTGCAAAAAAGAATGGATCTTCCTCTGCCTTTCTCATCCTGATCAACTGCTTCTCTTTATTATCATTCATCCAGAGGGCAGTGTTATCCTGGATAAGTTTTTGCAGTTCCAGGATCTTCTTATCCAGTTGTTTTTTAGTTATTATATTATTCATATTTCTCTCTCAACAGATCAACCATATCCGGGAGATATTTTTGGAAGCTATGAGAGAATGAATCATCTCCGATTTTGAGGACTGCATCTGTAAGATCCTTGAGCAGCTGAAAAATATTGCCAAGCATGATCCGCTTAGGATTGAGGTTTTCAACCAACTTCAGCAGCTTACTGAGTTTATCTGCAGTTGCCGGATTAGTGAGTGTATTGTCTCTCACTGCACTTTTTACGGTGTCCAGATACATCTTATGAACCTCACGGCTCAGAGCTATATTGCCAAACAATCTTATTTCATCTTCCCATTTATGATCCTTCTTCCAGGTCTTAATTTGGTTGGGAGATTTATTAAGCTTTTTAGCAATTACTTCCACCTTCATCTGTTCTTCCAGATACATGGTTTTTGCCTGTTCTTCCAGTTTCAGTTCCCACTCTCCGGCATCTCTCCATCGGTAAAGGGTTTTTCTGGGTATCTTGAATTTCTGTGATATCTCACAGAATGGCAAGTGATCAATCAGATAAGCATCCTCAACCTTCTTTTTAATTTCTTCAGAATATTTTGTCATTTGTTCTCCAATAGTTTCTTAGTCTTTGTTTAATAAAATTAATATCCTCATTATCTATAAACATATAAGGTCTGGCAGGTATCTTCACCTGTTTTTTTAGTGCATAGAGAGCTTCTATCTTGCCACCTTCCAACTTCCGGAAGATCACTCCTTTATTGATAAATGTATCAGTGAAGTCTCTGGGCCTCATTGCCTTTGCAGCAGGTGTGAGAGGGATGGCCAGATATTTAGCTTTCTTTGGTGTAATTATTCCACCCTCATGCTGTATTTTTGCATATATAAGGTTAGTTCCTACTGGAATCCTATCACCGTTTATCTGATAGTTTATAGAATTTGCCAGCCTTCTGGATTCCACAAGAGTGGTTCCACCTCTTTTGTTGGTTTTAGGTTTTACACGGTTCTCACGGATCCGCTTTTTTATGCGATCTCTCACGCTGGATCCAATGATCTTCCGTACATTATTATCAACGATTGGCATTACATATCCACGTTGAGTTTACGAGGTCTGCTGCTCCAACGGATCTTATCTTCTACAGCTCCCACATTGCCATTTGTTTCAATCTCATCTTCTTCAGTGCTGAAATCTTCAGCCGGTCCTATTGTGACCTTACCATTCTGGATCTTCTCAATGAGCTTCACTGCATTCTTATACTCATCTTTAAGGCTTTCCGGAATATCCTTCACAGCTCTCCGGTTCCAAAATTTATACTTACAGAAAGTAAGGCAGAGTTCCCGAACTGCATAAGGTAGGGTTGCAGCTGTGCCGGTTGCAATATCTGCAAAAGGAACATCCTTCACATCCTGCAAAAAATCATCAATGAGCCTGCTCTGTTCTTCAATGATAAGTTCAATATCATCATCTGAAAGTGAACCAAATAATATTGTAGCTTTTTCACCAAGTTCAAACTCAAGTTTTGCTTTTGTTACATACTGTTCATTTGCCATTCATAACCTCTCTTTTTAGTTGATTGCACCAAGTGCAAAGTTTAATTTGTAAACACATAATCCGGGAAATATTCCAACTTCATTGAAACTCTTGAAAAATAGCTTATCCTCTACCATATACACATTATGCAGCGCTGTAATAACCTCATCAATTAAATCATACATACCGTTTTTATTCTGTCCTTCCATGTGAGAAGTGCAGAGGTAAATGGCAATTCCGCAATTGATATCCACAAATCTCTCCCGGTCATTATTAGCCAGCTCCAGAGCCACAAAAGCATGAGGTGGATCAATAAGAAAGTTCTCAAGATCTTCCAGCTGCCCTTCATAAAATTCCACCTGATCCAACCCATCCAAAGCATCCAGGGCGGTCACAGTTCCATTCACAATTTCTTTAAGCATTACACACTCCTTCTTATTTATGGGTGTATTATACTGATTCAATGTCAAAATCGGTAGTGTTATATAGTAAAATACTATATTCTATTTTGCTGAGGAGCCATCCTGATATAATCTCCAGCCATTGGAAGCAGGAGATAAAATGATTAAAATTAAAATAGTGAACAAAGCAAAAGAGACAGATATCTATCTTTATGGTGAGATCGGTTGGGAAGTGACAGCGAATCAGTTTGCTCTTGTTTGGCAGCAGATCAAAGCAAATAAGGTTAACCTTTTTGTTAACTCTCCAGGTGGAGATGTTTTTGAAGGTTACGCAATTTATAACATAATCAAACGCTCTGATAAAGCAGTGTCCGTGTTTATTGATGGCCAAGCCTGCAGTATTGCCTCAATGATAGTTCAGGCAGCTGATAACATTTACATGAGTGAAACTGCACTCTTCATGATACATAATCCCTGGGCCGGTGTATTTGGTGAGATCAAAGATATGGAGAAAATGATTGAGATCCTGGATCTTATTGAAGCTCAGCTGGTAGCTGTATATTCCGGAAGAACCGGGATAGATGAAAAAGAGATCAAGAAGATGATGGATGAAGAAACCTGGCTTGCTCCGGAAAAAGCAAAGGAATTGGGATTCATTACAGATACTTATGAAGGGATGAAGGCTGCTGCAAACACAGTAAAAAAATATGATCTGAGTAAATACAATTTTAAGAAAATAGATATTGCAAATAACCAAATCCAAAAAGGAGAAAAAATGAAAAAGATACTCGCATTCTTTAAGGTTGAAACAGAAGAAGAAGCACTTGCTAAAATTAATAATATGGCAGCTTCCAACGCAGAATTAACAACTCAGAACGCTACACTTCAAAGTTCTGTGGATGAAATGACTTCTGAAAATGCAACCCTGAAAACCAAGATATCTGATTTTGAAACAGCTGAAATTACTGCCCTGGTGGATAAAGCTGTATCAGATAAAAAATTGTTACCAGGACAAAAAGATTGGGCGCTTAATTTAGCAGCCAATGACAGAGAAAGTTTTGATAATTTTTTGGAAACAGCATCCGTTCATGATCTCACAGATCCGGTAGTTTTGAATCCTGGTGAAGGTGAAGATAAGGATCTGAAATGGGAAGATATTATGAACGATCTGAAAGCTCGTAAAAAACTCCAGGAAGAAGATCCGGAACGCTTTGAGAAGCTCAGAGATGATTTCCATAATTCTAACTAAATGAACTTAAAAAATAATTAAAGAAGGAAGGGAAAAATGGGACAAGCAGCAACAACCTTATTTACTGAGATTTGGGGAGATAATACCCTAAATGCAATGAAGAGAGCGCAAAAGGTAACTCAGCGCATCTTCAACGGTGTGACCGATTACACACCATTTATTAAAGGAAAGAAGGCAGCCGGATATCACGGACCTAAATTCACAGGACTTGCCGGTGAATCAGTTGCCAGAGGTGCAGGATTTGCCAGTGTGCAGGATCCTACAGAAACAAGTTTTGACATTGATTTCAATAAGAAGAGCGGTGGCTGTTTCAGTGTTGATGTAGATGAGAATGATCAAACTGATATTGATCTCTTAAAAGAGTATGGTGAAGAGATGGCAGCTGAGATCATGGATGAATATGATGCTTATGTTGCAGATGCATTAATTGCAGGATGTGCTTCCGGAAATAAAGTTGATTTTGCCGGTGCTGCCACAACTGCAGATAAAATCACTCTTCAGGATTTCATTAATGCCCGACAAGTTTTAAATGCAGCAGGCGCTCCACAAAGGGATAGATATTGTTTCATAGATTCTCAACATGAAGCACAGCTTTATCTCATTGATCAATTCATAAACAGAGACAAAATTCCTGATGCTAATTTAAGAGAAGGGATCGCTGGTAAATTAATGGGATTTTATGTGGTTCTCACAAATCAGATTCCTGATGTTGATATTGCCGGTGCGGTGAATGCCACTGCTGTAAAGAATGATGATCCTCCAGTGATCTTTATTCAAAAACTTGCTTATGGCTGGGGCCGTCAAAAAGAGCTGGGAGCTATGGATGCAAATGTTCCTCAGAATACTCTCACTCAGCGCTCTCTCTGGAGCATTCACGGTGGAGCTGTTCAAGAACAGACTTATATCTACCAGGTGAACGATCAGACAACTGCAGATCCATCATAAATGATATTTAGGGAGTGCCTGGATCAGGCGCTCCCATTTGGAGATCATGATGAAAATTAAATTGATTGATGTGAATTTCAAAGGCAGCAAACCCGGAGATAAAATTTCAGTCTCAAAGGGTGAAGGCAAATATCTTATTGATAGTGGCAATGCCGTTGAGATAAAAACCAATAAGAAGGATGGTGAATAATGGCCTATGGATATGGCAAAACAGGAATCCTTAAACTTCGTTTTAACATATATCTCAGAGCGCAAGCAAGCTACACAGCTCCTACAGATCTTTCCGGAATAACAACTCTGTTAGCAACCGGAACTCAGATCGGAGAGCTGGAAGATAAAAGTGTGAAAGTTACACTTGTGCCTGGTGATACAGTTGAGCTTAATGATGGATCCACTAAAGTATTGGAATATGTTGGTGCTATTGAATTGAAGGATCTGAACCTTACAGCTGCAAATATTGCACAGCTGATATCTACCTTTGATAATGTGGATATTGATGTGATCCTTTATGATTCAAACAATGGTATGCTGATAGTCGTTAAAGATTTTATCTCTCATTTAGAGGAAGCATTTGCTTCTGGAGATCTATCTTCTATGACAATCAAAGGATCAAAGAAGGTTAACACAAAAACAACTTTCAGAGAGATCACTGATACATCAGCATTTGTTTAAAATGCTTTAGATAAATTTAACTCCGGGAGTGTGAAAACTCCTGGAGTTTTTAGGAACTTATAAGATGAAAAATTATATATCAAACAGGGAAATAGATGGACCGGTAAAAGATAAACTGATTGAAACTCTCAATCGGTTTATTCGTGTTTTGAGAAGCACATTCTCAATCCACTGCATGATGACAGGTGGACACTCTCCAAAATCATATCACTTTAAAGGTACAGCAGCAGATGGACACAAAGGAAGATTTGCTGCAGATCGCAGACCTTCCAGAGCAGATGAAGTTCTGCTCCTGGAGAACCTGATGAAAATAATCCACTCAAAAGATAAGAGCATTTTTGAGCAGGCTATTCTCAGCAGACTTTCCGGATTCACTGGAATTGGAATTTATCCCAACTGGACACCGGCTCCAGGACTTCATCAAGATCTCAGACCAAAGCCACTTACCTGGATAGGATTGAACAGAGAAAAACTGCAGAAGGAATTAGATAAAACTAAGGAAGGAGAACAGGTTTATATTTACCTGGTGTGATGAATAATATGTGTTCTGAGGAGAGACTATTAATGGCTAAGAATGATGAAGCATTTGTATTCAAAAAGAGAAGTTTTTATATCAGTACAGGCATCACTTTAGCTTTGATCATTGTAGGTTTTATTATAACTTTCACATCAGTGAAACTTCAGGCAACAAGTAACTGTTCACGGATAGATAAATTAGAAACTGGATATAAAGGCATCACAGAGATCCAATACAATTTAAAGAGCATCTGTGATGAATTAAAAATAACATATATTGAAATAAAGGAGTAACAAAATGGGTTTACCAGATGATGGAAATGGACATATAGTACAGGTTGGATATGACATAAATGTTGAAGATGGAGCTGGCACACCGGTTGGCTCTCCAAAATCAATCGCAGCTTCTGCAGAGCAAGAGATCACAGTTCCTGCTAATGCTGTGGAAATCAATGTATTTTGTGAGACAGATATCTATTTTGCAAAGGAAACAAGTGCAACTGAATATGGAATAATTCCAGCAGGCCAAATGAGATCCTTACCATGTACTGGAGTGGATAGTTTCTTCTTCACTAACTCAGATAGTGGCAATGCTGTAGATCTGTATTTTGATTTTATTATTGTATAATCAGTTGAGAGTAAAATGATGAAGCCTTTAACTACAAATCTGAAATTCACTCCAAAGAACCTTGGGCCTAAATCACCTTATTATGGGATCCTGGATCAGCTGATAAATAAGTATAGAAAACCTAAGCTGAACGGTTTGATCTGTGACGAAAAAGGCAGCTTACCTGCACAGTTAGTAGAGCAACCATGTGGTGTGTTTAGTACTGGCGGTGATGTTACTTTTAGCGAGATAGACCTAAGCAACAAAAATAAGGTTTCAATTTATGCAGTAACAAAAAGAACAGCATCGAATGGCGTTTATGCTGTTGAACAATACGATTCCTCAGCAATGCGGATAGCACTTGCAGGGTATACTGATGGAAGATTATATGCTGTGGTTTGTAATGGATCCTCTACTTCGTATGGTAGTATTGTTCTTGATAATACAACTTTTAAAAAACTATTAATGGTATATGATGGCACACAGTCAACTAATGCTGAGAAACTCAAGCTCTTTGTTGATGGTGTAGAACAGACATTAGCATTCAATGGAAACATACCGACATCACTTGGGGATATAAGTGGTGATGATTTTGGAATAGGTAGGCACGACACTACAAACCCTAATGCATCTATAGTTGATGTCAGGGTTTATGATGATGCTATTACATGGGAACAATTAGATAGTGCTGATAAAATGTTTTGGTGTCCTAATCCTGCAATTCCCTATGATATTGTTAATGGATATTACGGAACAATAGCTGGCACAGTAACTGAGGGCACACAAGATGAGAGTGCTGTTATCCAGAGTGTAGGGTTTAATAAGTATTTGAAGTGCTTAACAAATGGAGTGATTGGAATATCAAACAACATTACTGTTGGAACATTTGAAGTTGATTTATACCAACCAATAAAAGCAAAAAGAACAACGGTTTATTTCTTATCTGAAAATATAGGTCTTGAGGCAGATCTCCAAAACGCAGAGAGTGTTGGGATTACAACTGATGATTCTGCTATCGTTATAAGAAGAAATCCAACTTCAGTTGTATGGAATAGTAACGATGATGTTACTCCATTTGCAAACTTTTATCGGCTTAGACTTGAGCTTACAGCAACAGCTTATGTATTCTCTATAAAAGGTGGGTCTTATGGTTGGAGTGATTGGACACAACTCAAATCAGATAATGACACAGCCAATGATGGTATTGGATATACTGTAGTAGAAGCTGATCCAGATTGTTTAATTGGTAATATGAAATATACAGACGCAGACGGCAACATCCGCTGGCTTTCTGATGATATTAATGATTGGCACATCTTTAGTGGTACATGGGAAAATCACTTAGTTCCTGCTGATCTCTCAGCACCTACCTATGATGTACTTGGTAATCCACTGCATTACTTACCTAAAGGGATAATGCCTTTGGGTGCGATAGATATGTATTCTGGATTCCAGGGTTTGCTTGCCTCAATAGTGGGATATGGAAGTGTCTCTGGTCTTGCAACAGAAGTTACTTATGATGGAAAAGAATGCGTAAAGCTACTTGGTAGTTATACATCTGCCGATAGACTTAATATAGTTCAGCAAGAATTTATAAATGGCACAACAATGCTTGTAAGAATGTATGTATATATTGTTTCAGCAGAAACTCCTACAAATGCATTTAGTATGAGCAATGGCTGTACTGGTGCTATCCTTGATAAAGGTATTAGAAATAAATGGCATTGGCTTGAAGGATATGCTACCGCAACTGGAGATTTTCCTGGAATAGGTATAAGAGTTTATGAGGGATTTTCTAATGTTGGCTCCGAAATATATATTGATAGGAGTTCTGTTTATTCTGGTCGTATACTCTCTGCACCGTTTACAGAAGAAAGTAATCTCGAACTTTATGATAGATTCGCTGTTATTGATAATCAATTATCTAAGGGTGAGTATTGGAAAGAAGAAATACAACTGATCGAAAGCTTTGATTATAGTAATCCATACCGTCATGACCTTGATGAACTCACTAACATAGATTATATTCGTGTGTTCGGTACTCAGCTATTGATACAAAGGTTATTCCTTAAGGCTTTTAAGACTGATAGTGACTGGACTGCGATAAGTAATATCCTTAACTACTCTGAAGTATTAGATTCTACTAAGAGAGATAAAGTTATAGACTACCTTAAAGATCCAAGTAAGAGTAACCAAGAAGCATGGGAACTATATCAAGCTTCTACTGTAGTTGCAGCCTATCGCTTTGATCAGCCACTCTCTGTATTCAATGAAGATGGAGAGTTGTGTAAGTTGGGCTGGGAAGGTGAAGATGTTATTGCAAATGGTGGATTTGATGCTGATACTGATTGGGATAAAGTTGATTCTGCCACAATATCTGGAGGAACATTAAATTGTCAATCTGGTGATGCAATTAGTGGGGCCAGACAAACAGGTGTTGTTGATGTTGGGAATAAATATTATTTAGAAATTGAGATTGTTTCTATTACGACTGGTTACGTTAATGTTTATCTTGGTCAGGCAATAGGTAGTGGCCTTGCAATAGACGGTGAAACTTCTGCTGGCGTTTATCGTGTTGTTTTCGATGTACCAAGTGGATTAAGCGATGATGAAATTTTTATCTATGGGTTTCTTTCAGATGCTAAAATTGATAATGTTATTCTCTATAAAGTCGGCGACACCGTAGCCAAAGTTCTTGATGTTGGTAGTGGTGGAGTTGATGGATTGACCTATTACAATCTCACTCAATCTGATCTAAGCTTACAGCCTAAGCGTGTAGCTGGTGGGTTGGAGTTTGATGATGCGGATAATAAACGTCTGATTCTTTCCGAAACAAATACCGTTAATGCCACTAATATTAAGCTTACATTTAAGACTACACAGTCAACAGAAGCCGCAATGATTGCCGGTGTGTTCAAACATACGTCTGCTCTTTGGGGGTGTGTAACTATGGTAGCTGGACAAATAGCTGTTTCGTCTGGTAGTTCTACATGTAAAGCTAAAACCAACAACACATTTAATGATGGAGAAGAACATACATGCGAGATCCAATATGATGGGCTTGGTAACGGTGTTGGATCTTGGAATATTATAGTAGATGGAGTTGCACAAGCATTAAGTATAGCAACATCGAACAGGGTAAGCACAAAGGTTTTAGTTGGATGTAGATATAGTGGTTCTGAAAGTTTATTCTACAAAGGAATTTTGAAAGATATAATCATAATATAAGGAGCTAAGATGAAAAAGATTATCTTGATAGTTACGTTAATCCTGGCATTCGCTTTTTTGAGTGCAGAGGATGGACTTGATCACAGATCTGTTTATCATTTTTTGGGAAGTGCTGCAGTTTATTCAGCTTCTTACTGTTTAATCAGCACAAACTTTGATATGCATCCCAGCACAAATCATGAGTTCAGCACAATCATCACTGGATCAATATGTATTGGAATGGAAGTCTATGATCATAATATGGGAGCAAGTGAATCTTCTATCTTCTGGGATCTCTCAATTGATTTTTTAGGGATTGGAGTTGCAGCTGAATTTTGGAAAGGTTCAAGGCCTGTGATCTATCCAGTAATAAATAGCAAATATTTAGGATTTAAAGCAAGGTTTTAAGGGAGTTAATATGGGACCGAAATTGAATGTATTTGAAAAAGCATGGAAGATCCTGGATGGGAATAAAACCATCATTTGCGGAGTGATAGTTTCATTTGCTTCCCAGGGATTTGCTGAAGAGTGGCTGGGCCTTTCAGCCTGCAGCATTATCATCTGGATCTTTGGACCTGCTGGAGTATTGAGTTTGATCCATCATGCCAAAAAAGGCAAATTCAGCACAGGATCTAATTAAATGTTTAAAGCATATTTTCTGGGCGGCTTGACCTTTGTGTTAGCCGCTCTTTGCATATTATATCCTCTATCACTTAAAAGGCCGCTTCCTGCTGAGTTAGAAGTGAAAGTGATACAATACACTGAATGGATAGAAGTGCCGGGAGAGACGGTTTATTTGCCGGGAGAGACGGTTTATGTTTATGATGATTCTCTTGGAACTGAGATCCAGGTGTCCAGGGATTCCCTTGCCATCGAAACTGAAGAACTGAAGGGATATGTTCTCACATGCTATGATCATTTCAGAGACCGGTTCACTCATAATTATGCATTTGAAGTATTAAAGAAAACAGAGATCATCCAAACCACAATCACAAATTATGTGGATCCACCGGTGAGGTTCTTTCCTTTATATATATCAGCCAGATATTTGTGGGGTATGAACAGTAGAACAATATCCGGGAGTGTTGGTGGCAGATTATATGAAAAGGTTAACCTGGGAATAGTTCCTCAAATGTTATACTCAGAGGATGAAGTTATCTTCCAGATTGGGATCGAAGCAGGTTTTGAATTTTAAGAGGTATTATGGCAGATAATAAAATCCAATTAATAATTGATATTCTAACCAAAGGGCAGAAGGAACTTAAAGAGGTTAAGAAGGACACTGAACAGCTTGATCAAAACTTTGGTAAATCCGGGAAATCATCAGGAAAATTAAAGACCGGTCTGGGTAAGATCACCGGTGGATTTAAGCAGCTAAAACTTGCTATTATCAGTTCAGGTATTGGAGCGCTTGCAATTGCGCTCTTGGCAATTGGAAAGGCTTTTGTATCAAATGAAGCCGGGCAGAACAAATTTAAAAAATTCATGAATGCCCTGGGAGTAATCACCGGCAATCTTACTGATCTTCTGGCTAAGCTTGGCAATAAGATCATTAAAGTTTTTGAGGATCCTAAGAAAGCCTTAGAAGATTTTAAGGATGCAATTAAGAAAAATATTGAAGTGAGGATCAACTCCACTATTGAGATGTTTGGCTTGCTTGGCAGCACTATAAAAAAAGTGTTCAAGGGAGATTTTAAGGGAGCTGCTGCAGATGCTGAAGCTGCAGCTCTTAAATTTATAGATTCACAAACTGGTGTTGAAGATTCTGTTAATAAAGCAGCTAATGCAATCAAGGGTTTTGTGGAAGAGACAAAGAAGGAAATCACTGAATCAAATAGATTATCTGATCTGCAGGCTGATATTGATAAGCAGGAGCGTGAGCTTACTGTGAGCAGAGTTAAGCGTGAGGCAGAGATCTCAGCTTTAAGAGTAAAGACTCTGGATGAAGAAAACCAAACAGTTGAGGAGAGAAAACAATTTCTGATAGAAGCTCAGAAGATCAATAATAGTATTTTTGCAGATGAGGAAGAACTTGCCAGAGGTCGGCTTGAGATCCAGCGTGAAAGAAATAAGATGAGTGGATCCACAAAAGATGATCTGAAAGCTGAAGCAGATCTCGAAGCAGATCTAATAAGATTAAATAAGCAGAGAGATGATGCAAACAGGCGAATGTTCAGCCAGCAGCAAACACTCCAGAAGCAGGCAGTTGCTGAAAAGCAAAAAGAGATAGATGCCGAATTAAAATTGCAGGAAGAAAAAGAGAAGATCCGGCAAAAGGAATTGGAAGAAGAACAAAAAAGATTGGAAGGTCTTGAGGCACTTAGAGCTGATTTTGATAAGCGTGGTGAACTGTTAAATCTTACAACATTTGAACGGCAACTACAGGCTATTGATGAATTTTATTTAACCAAGCAAAATGAGCTTATTGAGGCTGGACTTACTGAAGAAGAGATCACTCTGCAAAGTGAACAGGCAAAAGATAGGGTCCGTTTGCAATTTGCTCAGAGAACTGCATCCGGGTTGAGTGGAATGTTCAGCAATCTTGGCAAAATAATGAAAAGCCAAGGGAAAAGTGGTTTTGAGGCATGGAAGAAAATGGCTCAAGCCCAGGCATTGGTTGATACTTATAAGGCAGCAAACAGCGCTTATGCTTCCCTGGCTGGAGTTCCAGTAATAGGACCGGTTCTGGGAGCTGTAGCTGCAGGAGCTGCAATTGCTGCAGGCCTTGTAAATGTGAAGGCTATTGAAAAACAAAAATTTGCAACCGGTGGAATTGTAACATCTGAAACCGAGGCAATAATTGGAGAGGCAGGCCCAGAGGCAGTGGTTCCTCTTCCGGATGGAAAATCTATCCCGGTGAAGGGTGTTGGTGGATCCAATAAAATAATGGGATCTATCCTGGCAGAATTAAAAGCTTTGAATTTGAATATTGTGAAGCAAAGCAAGAAAATTACTTTTGTAATTGAGACAACGGATCCTGAAACAACCGTGAGAAATTTATCAGAGACCGAAGATCGAATGAACGGAGCAAATGATGCTCTTTAAAGCTTATAAATCAACCACACTACAGGGAACGAGAGGAGATATATCTTCTTCCGTGATAGATATTTCTAACCTGGGATGGAAGAGAGATCTTGATTATGGATATGTGCTTCCTCATCCTACCATAACAACCACACCGGATCTGAGTGTGAGTAAAGGTGATTATATACATATAGAGATAGATTCTGAGATCCGATTCTGCACTTACGTTGATGAGATAGAAGAACCACCGGATGGCCAGAGTAAAATCCTTAAATGCTGGGATATAATAAAGAAGTTGGAAGATACTTATATAATGGAACTCAGCACAGATTCCTGGTGGAGTTCTGATTCCTGGTGGACAGCTCTCAGCACAGCTCAGCAGGAAGAACTTTATCAATATTCACCTCTGGGTGGAGACCAATCTACAAAGCGTTATATCAGCGCTCTGTTCTTAATCCAGGTTATGATGAAGCATTGCTGTGGTTTTGATCTGTCAAGCGCTCAGACGGCTCAAATGAACACTGAAAACTCTAATTTTCAGAGATTTGTAAATCCGGGTTATACAGCAGTGACCTATGAACGGTTATTATTCCAATTTAAGCAAGTGAAGGCAGTTGGTGGATCATCTTTTGTTGATGAGATATGGGAGAGAGCCACATGTTTGGAAGTGTTCCACTGGATTATAAGAACTCTGGAGATAAAATTTACTTATGAGACCGTTGGTGGAGATGTGGAATTTATACTGCATCCTTATGGTACACCTTCAGTTCCAAGTGCAGATGATGATGGATATTCTCCCAGGGATCTGCAGCAGTATGATGGAGTGACGGTAAAACTCACTTACCTGGATGATCTTTATGATTATAGTGCAGCATGGCCAACTCCAGAGAGTGACACGGAGAACAAACCAACTGATCCATCTTCCGGAGATAAATATAAAACAATCACTCTCCCGGCTCATTTTATGCTGCATTATAAAGTAACCGGCACATCCACACTTGTACCATTCATTGCCAGCAATACATTTTTAATTCAATATGCTGAAGTGCTGGAAGATATATACACAACTGAGTGGAAGAAAAAGACCTTTGATATGCAGCTGGAAGAAGAACGTGATCTGCTGGAAATAAATTATGATTTAAAGAAGAGCATTGCTAAAATGGTCTATCTGGATGAAGTAACTTAAAGGAGTATAAATGAACTCACCTAAAATGGTAGCAAATGGTGTTACAATAGATCTTAATAATTACGAATGTGAAGTTAATCCTAAATGGGTTCAACCAAAAACCATCCTCACAAGCATATTAACCGGCACAAAGAATATAGTGACTCCTAATGGATTAGTAACAGGAGAGGGCCGTTATTCAGCTGAGATCATCGTTTGGGATACTGATGGATATCTCTCTAATATAGAACAGGATTCTGAAGTGGATTATTATCCATTTGCAGATGAAGGGATCCACTTTAATTGTATTATTGAGGAGTATCTTCCTTTTCATGCAGCAAAGAAAACGCTGAGGATTAACTGCGTATTGATCAGACTTATATCAACTGATTATGTGGTTAATCCACTCATCCCACTCACACCGGTTGCGGATCCTACAGGGTACACATTCCACACGGCTCCAATATCAGTCACTCTGAGCTGTGGAACCTCCGGAACTACTATCTATTACACAAATGATGGAACGGATCCTATCAAACCAGGTGGAGTTGAAGAAACCACAGCAATTGAATACACCGGAGCAATATCTATAAGTAAAACAACCACAATAAAGGCCAGAGCTTATGTAGATGCTATGGATGAGAGATTCAGTTTCGATATGAGTGAAGTATATACTTATGATCCAGCATAAAAATATCAAACTAATGAAACAATTAGACAAAAAGTTTCATAGGTTTGACCAAAGCTGAACCGAGAAAAATATCAATCCAATGAAACAATTAGCCTGAAAAGGAGAGAAAGCAGCTAAAAACCGGCTGAAAATATCATTTTAGTGAAACAAAATATCAAACCGGCTGAAAAGAGATATCATAAGGGGATAAATTATCAGGGCTTTTTTGCATGTATGAAAAAAAGTTCTTGACACTTAGACTCATGGTGTACCACTTGACCCATACAGTAAAACAGAAGGAGGTAAAATGAAGTTTGATGAAAGTACTCCAATTTATCTGCAAATTAAATGCGAGATAGAAAAAGCGATCATCTATGGTTCTTTAGAAGAAGAAGAAGCTGTGCCATCAATTCGTATTATGGCAAAGCAATACAGATTAAATCCGCAGACAGTATCAAACGCGATCAGCGAACTTCTTAATGAAGGAATCCTATTTAAGAAGAGAGGGATCGGGATGTTCGTAGAGAAAGGTGCTCAAAAGAAATTGAAAGCAAAAACCTATGAGGAATTTATAGAAGCTGACCTACAAAAAATAGTAACAAAAAGTAGATCACTTGGCATTTCAAAGAAAGAGTTACTGGGTCTTATAGAAAAATCCTATAATAAAGGAGGGGAGAAGTGACACAAGAAAATGTGATTAAAGTAAATAATCTAACTAAATATTATGGGAAATTTAAGGCTCTTGATAATGTTAAGTTAGAAATTCCGCAGGGAAGGATTATTGGATTACTGGGAAAAAATGGAGCTGGAAAATCAACCTTTATGAGGTGCATTCTTGGTTTTCTTAAGCATCAAGGAGAAATTGAGATTCTGGGAAAAACAATTAAAAGACATCAGGAATCAGTTCATGAAAGCATAGCATTTATTCCTGACGTGAATAGCCTGGATGACAGATTAACAGTAAAGCAGACAATGGATTACGTTTCTGCAATGAACAGTTCTTGGAATCATGAAAAAGCTACAGAATTACTTGCCAGCAGTGATCTCAAACCGAATCAAAAAGTTGGAACACTTTCTAAGGGTATGAAAACAAAACTATATCTTCTCATCACACTTTCTCTGGATGTGAAGATCCTGCTATTGGATGAACCAACGCTCGGTTTGGATATTGTTTTCCGAAAAGAGTTTTTTAATACAATTTTGGGTGAATTTTATGATGAAAATAAAACTATCATAATTTCTACTCATCAGGTAGAAGAAGTAGAACAGATATTACAGGATATAATATTTATTGATGAAGGGAAGATCATTCTTCAACAAGAGATTGAAGAACTGAAAAATGAGTATTCAATTTTTACAGTTCCTTCTGATCAACAGGAAAAATTGGAACAATTTAAACCTAAGATCATCAACAAAACTCTGGGACACATAAGCGCAGTGCTAGACAGCAAGATCGAAATTGCAGATGCTCAAGTAAACAGACCAACACTATCAGATCTGTTTATGGAAAAAGTAGGAGGTTCAAATGAATAAATTTAAAGCACTCATCAAAAAAGACCTTCAAATAAGCAAAAAGACACTTATGATACCATTTTGGATTATTGCAGGTTTCTACCTTCTTATGATCTTGATCTCTTCCGTTGCTTTTTTCACAGGGGACTTGAATATGGACCTTGGCAATATTCAGGGGACTCCACCTTCCGAGATGATCAATTACATTGCTAATATAGCAATAATGGGATTTCCCGGATTATTAAGTTTGATCTTCATAATAATTCTTACTCAGGGAGCATTAAATGAGAACATTAGAAACAACAGTGAACTTTTTCACCGTTCTCAACCAGTTTCACTCTGGTATCAATCAGCTTCCCGATATATTGTAGGAATTGCAGGGAACTGGCTTGTACTTTTAACTATCGCAATCTTTAACTTTATAGTTGTTGCAATAATTTTGGCAACTGTTGATAAGTTTATTTTCGTTGCTGCAATTTCAGGATTAGCACAGTCTATTGTTTCATTTATGAAAACCGGTTTGATAATTGGAAGTTTAACCTTTTTCTGTTCTGCAGTTTTCAAAGATAAAGCTTTCTTGCAAGGATTGGCAATAATAGTGGGAATACAATTTCTGTTTATAATCCTCAATTTGCTTATGGGTTGGAGTCTTCCACTTCCACTAAGTTATCTTATGAAATTAATAAATGCTTCTAGTCCTACTACAATAGAACCTGAGGTTTTTGGAGCGAACGTAAGTTTTTACATTGCTGAAATTTGGAAAAAGATTCTAATTAATTGGAATACTTTGTTACAAATAGGAGTTAGCGGAGTTTTATTTGTTGGAGCAACGTTAATATATAAAAGTAGAGAAATAAAATAGGATCAATAGGAGGAGAAATGATGAGATCTATTTTAGTTATAATTATGCTGACAGCGGCGTTAACACTGTCTGCAGTTACACAGGAAGTTCTTATTAAGGAAAAGAACATTACACTCGAGTTTGATAACATACACATCAAGGATATTGAATTCATTGATGGAGATAAGATCGAGATCGAACATGCAAAAAATGCTGATGTATCAATTGTTAAAGATAAACAGAAAGTCATGATCAGCTCAGAAGTATCTGCAAAGATCGATCTTTTATTACCACTAGATAAGATTTATACTCTTATAGAAGATGGTGGGAGAATAGAATTTGATGAAAGTAGTGTGACGATCTTTGAAGATGGAAATAAGGTTGTAGAATTTCGTGATGGTGGTTTATTCGTGACAGATGATGGCGGAACTGTAGAGATCAGCTCTGAAGGTATTATTGTGAATGATGATGATGAACATGTTGAGATCAGTTCACGTGGGATCATTGTAGAATCAACTGATGAAACACAGCATATTACCGGATTTTGGGGTCAACTTCTGGGTGGCGCGATCAACTTTATTACAAGGCATTCCATAGGTTGGATAGGTAATAATCCTGGCTTCATAGTTAAACACATTATTAATGATGATACTTCTGGTGGTGTTAATATTGGTTTTAATTTTAACGATGGAGATAAGATGACAAAAGAATTTCATGAAACTTTCAATCCAAAAAGAGGCTGTAAACTCAATGTTAGTAATAGGAATGGAACAATTGAAGTTAGCAGCTGGAATAAAGATCATATCGATATTTCAGCAATTCTGGAAACAAATAGATCTGAAGATGAATTTGAAAAAATTAAAATTGAAGTCCTGGATGAAAATGGTTGTACAATAAAAACCAAAATTTTAGAAAAGGATCCCAGGGTTAGTGTTCATTACGACATAAAAGTGCCAAAAGGTGTGAATGTAAGCAAAATAAATTCATCTAATGGTAAAATACTCATTCAGGATTGTGAAGGTGAAATGAACTTGAGTACAAGTAATGGTAAAATTGAGGTGATAGATTCAGAAGGCAGCTTTAAGGCTAGCACTAGTAACGGTAGTGTTGAGTTTAAGAATCTTATTGGAGCAGCAGAAGCCTACACTTCAAACGGAGCTATTCGAGTTGAAAAAACTAACGGACTTAATAAAGCTATTACTTCCAACGGTAAGATAACTCTTGAAATTGCTAAAAAAATGAAAGATGATATCTATCTATCTACATCCAACGGATCTATCCGAATTGCACTCGAGCCAACTCTTGATCTTAATATTGATGCATCCACATCTAATTCACGCATTGATCTGAACGAAATTGAAGTTACAACTTCCAAATTCTCGAAAAACAGTTTAATGGGTAAGATAAATAATGGTGGTTATACTGTTACAGCTAAAACCAGTAATGGAAACATAAAGTTTTATAAACTGGAGAAATAAAATGAAATCTGCAAAATTGAGAGTTTTAGTAAATAAGGTGAAAAAGTGTCTTTGCGAGCTCTATGAGCAAACAAGATGCTTGAAAACCTTTTGCTAAATTGTCTTTGCGAGTTTTCTTTCTACGGCTTCGAGCGAAGCAATCTCTACCGTTGAGAGAAGAGAAAGAAATGATTGCCACGTCACTTGCATTCCTTTCGTCCTTCGTAGTACTACGGAGAATGGACGCAATGACGAAGTTGATTTTGCATGAATTGTAAATTAATAAAGGAGAAATTAAAATGAAAAAAGGATTTATATTAGTAGTTATGTTAATGTTCGCACTTGCATTGAGTGCTCAACCGTCTATAGCATCAACCGATAACTTTATGGCACCAATAGTTAACCCGGCAGCAATGGGTTTTGGTAATGCTAGTGGGATTTCATTCATTGGTAATTATGATGAAGAAGGTATTTTTGAAGATTATTATTCAGTAATAATCGGTGGTGATAATTTTGGTTATGTTCTTGATAGAGTTGGAAATGATAACTTTCATCGACTGGCAATGAGCAGTTTTAATTCAGAGTTTCTTCCAAATGTATATCTAGGTTTATCCTGGGATTGGAAGAACAAGTACTTTAAAGATGGAGATATCAAAGAATCTATCCTTATCCGTCCGGATGATTATGTCTCTTTTGCAGCAGTTGTTCATGGTTTCTTTAAAGAAGAGACAACTTATGATTTTGGTGTAGCTGTAAGACCAATGTTCTTTGATAGCAATTGGACAGATAGAATAACCATAAGCGCAGATACAAACTTTGACATGGAATATTTTACAAAGCCGGTTGTTGGGCTGCAGACAGAAATTCTGGATGGGATCAAACTTGGTGGTTCCTATAACATGGAAGATGAAACTATTGGAATTGATTTTGGAATTTCTTTTGGGAACTTTGGAATTGGCAGTACTGTAAACGCAGACACTGAAAACGAATTCTCTCATGGTCAATATTATTTAAGTACTTCAGATAAAGCATTTAGAACCATCATTGGAAAAGAAAAGAACTACTTCTTAGATTACAAGCTTAAAGGTGAAGTAATGGAGAAAAATCCGGTTCAGAAGTTTGGACCATTTAAGTTCGTGATGTCAAAAGGAAAAACATTATCGGAAATAATTGAAGAATTAAAAGAATTAAAAGAAGATGAGAATGTGAAAGGTCTTGTTTTTAAATCTGGTAATTTCACAGCCAAGTTTGCTCAACGTACTGAATTGAAAAAAGCGTTCTTAGATTTCAAATCTTCTGGAAAGAGTATTGTATTCTATTATGAAGGAATAAGCGGAGCTAACTATGCCTTTGCTGCTTCAATAGCAGATGAGATCTATCTCAACCCGATCGGCTCAATAGATCTAAAAGGTATCTCTGTAAATATGCCTTATTTCAAAAACTTACTTGATACACTAGGAATAGATGTAGTGAACCTCAAAAGCCATGATTATAAAACAGCCGGGAATCCAATTACTGAAGATCACATGACTGATGCAGAGCGTGAGACTTATGAAGCTCTTTTAGATGACATGTATGCTGAGATCGTGACAATGATAAAAGAGGGTAGAGGTGATAAACTAGCAAAATCTGTAGAGCAGCTTATTGATGATGGTCCTTATTGGAATGCAGATAAAGCACTTGAAGTGGGACTCATAGATGGAGTGATCTACGAAGATCAACTGGAAGACGAGATCAAAGATAAATTCCAATCTGCCAAAATTGTAGATAAATACGATAACAATGTTGCTGCAACTAAATGGAGCAAACCACAAGAAGATAAAATTGCACTTATCTATGCAATTGGCAACATTCATTCAGGAGAAGGACTTCCCGGAAAATCAATTGGTTCGGTAACAACTGCAAAGGCAATTAAACAGGCGCGGGAAGATAAGCGCGTTAAAGGTATTATCATCCGTGTAGATAGCGGTGGCGGCTCTGCTCTTGCTTCGGACGTTATTGCCAGGGAAGTTGAACTTTGCAAAACAGGAAAAAATAAGAAACCGATTATAGTTTCCATGGGTGGTGTAGCTGCCAGTGGCGGTTATTACATTGCTGCCTTTGCAGATAAGATCATAGCTCAACCAACCACAATAACAGGTTCAATTGGTGTTATCGGTATTTTCCCGGTATTCGAAAGATTGTATGAAAAAATACATGTAAACTGGGATACTGTGAAGAGAGGTAAACATGCAGATCTCTATTCAACTCATAGACAACCGACAGATGATGAGAAGAAGATAGCTAAAGAAGCCATTCACCACTTCTACGATAGATTTGTCTCTATTGTAGCAGAAGGGCGAGACCTATCTAAAGATGATGTTCATAAAATCGCACAAGGAAGAGTTTGGACCGGCAAGCAGGCATTCGAGCGCGGACTGGTTGATGCTATGGGTGGAATGGATCTGGCTGTTAAGGAAATGAAAGATCTGGCTGAACTTGATCATGAAGTTAAGTTAGTTGAATTTGAAGGTGATGCTGATAAGTCAATTTCGATTGGCATGAAAGCTTCAGCACTAATTCCGGATGGGTTGAAAACTATTTGGGAATTTGGCACAAAAATTAAAGAACTAGATGGTGAAAATATTTTAATGATCCTACCGGTAGAACCGGAAATACAATAGCTCCTCCCTAAAGAAAAGCCCTGTCTCGCTTAGCGAGCAGGGCTTTTTGTTTGTTAAATAGATTTTAAGTAACAATAGTCAATTATTCTCTAACATCCAGTATAAAATAATTGTTTTCATAATCCGATTCAATGGTAGAGGATAGTTCAATACCATTACTGGTTGTATCACCAATTGCTGCAATTTTAAAAAGTATAAAATCAACATTTGTAGCAATCCGATCAGTAGTATCATCAATAAAGGTTGAATCTGGATAAATGTAGAGACTATCGTAGTTTATCCTTTCTCCATGAGAGAAACGTTCTAGATCAAAATCTTCTGCGTTCCTCGTATTAAGAATGAATAGAGAGTTATTAACAGGTTTATCACCAATATTATTAACATAAATACTGAATGTATATAACCAACTTGCATCTAACGAGTCATAATCAGATTTTGAAAAATCAATGTTTTCAATAATTAGATCTGCTAATGGCTCATTTGATCCATCAGTTAATTTAGTACAACTTATACAAACCAAGATTATACAAAAAATACTAACAAAATACTTAATCATTTAATTACCTCTTTAAGTTCTAATATCAATTTGGTGGTTTTTTTCATGATTTTTATTAGCCAATAAGGATTTAAATACATTTTCAATTTGTACCTTTTTAACTGAAATAAGAAAATCCTCTTGAGCTTGTATTGCATTTTTGATTGAATTTGCATGAGAGTATATACTAATTGAGATTGCAGCAATAATGAGTGCAAAAACGATTATGAACCAAAATCTACATGAATTATAAAAACAAAAACTAATTGAGTTAAAAATATTAAAATTAAAATCACAACAATATGAGAACAAGCAATAAATAATTAAAAATGCTGCTGAAAAAAATGGAACACATTTTCCTACTATCTTTCTCGACTCATAAGAACTATATTTGTTTGATAGATTATTAATAAGTAGCTCAAAATGATATGAACAAGTTTCTTCCTTAGAGTAGAGTCCAATATCTATTGCTTGCTGATAATATATTTCTTTCATTTCACATCTCTTTTTTTCGGATTTAGTGTTACATCTCTCTGATAAATATTTATCAAGAGACTTATCATATTTATCTTCAAACCATCCTTTTACTTTTTTTATTGTTTTTTTATGACAATGAAACCCATTAATTTGATCGTAACCTTGGTATATTATCCATCCAATTGGTATTGCAATTAAAAATCCAGCTAATGCTATTGAATGAATATTTGGAAGAATATAAGCAACAATGATACTTTTCTCTAAAGTTGAGACCACAATGATAAATACGTATATGAAAGATAAATACCCCGGTATTTCATATCGGAAAAAATGTTTAATTTGATTCATAAACAACCTCCTATATCCATTAAATTTTTATCAAAGAATTTCATAAAAGTTTCTCTTTCTACTTCCAAAACTTAACCTACTTTTCAATTTTGTTGTGTCAATAATAAAAACCAAGTGGTTTAGCTCATTCCAATTTTAATGAGATCAAGCCTGCCGCGAGATAGCAGACTGAAGCAATAATAAAAACGAATTTAAAGCCAAATAAAATTGCTAAAATTGTTGCTAACATTATGCTGATAACAGAGAAAAATCCATTAATTCCCCAAGCCCAGGCAATTCTTGATGTATCCGATTTTTTGATTCTTACCAGACCCTGTGGAAATGGTATTCCCATAAAAAATCCTAAAGGCATTAGAAACAGAATTGTTATACAAATTTTTATAATTTCACTTTGATCCATGAAAACTGGCAGGATAAGATCTAAACAGAAAAGATAGAAAACAGTAATTCCGATAATTATCAAACTTGCGTAGAATATCCTGCGTTTGGAGGGGAATATTTTGTCGGAGAAATAGCTGCCGATTCCGGAAAATATAAGCAATGCAGAGATTATCACGCTCAACGAATAAGTGGGATGAGACAGAAATAAGATCAACTTTTGGATGAGAGGCATTTCTACAAAGAAGAAAGCAATTCCAATCAAACCAAAATAAGCGATGATCTTTCCATTGAGATTTTTTCGCTTTTCCCGAATAAAAAATAATGGTAAAACGATCAAAATAAAACTGATCATCAGAACCGGAATAAGCAGAATAACCAGGGTGAAATATCCCCATTGTGTAAAAGGGATCTTGTCAGTGCCGTATTTCCGGATGTTTTGAAGCATTTTCATTTTGAAGATATTATAAAAATAGGGTCTGTTATCCGAGGTTGTTTTAATATCGAATTCATAATTTTCGATGAAATTTTGTTTATTTTCGGAAAGTAATTCTTTTGCTGCCAAAAAGTATATTGGTGTATCGAGTTTGATAAACCTGTTAGTCTCATTTTCCTCTATTCCGTCAAAATAACAGACATCAAAAAGACGGTTTTTACAGAATTCTTTTAAGATGTTTATCTGATTTTCTGATACCGGTTTTTTGGAAATTACTAGTGTTGTTGCCTGGATACTTCTGATGAAAATAATATGTTTACCAATATCCTTGATTTCCAAGTTTTCCAAGGCAGAAATGCAAATATTCAGCAGTTTAAGATTATCCCGCGGAGGATTCACAACCCACCTGGTAATTGCCAGCATTCCCTCATCATCCAAATGCTGATAAAAATCTTGAATTGATTCAACCGTATAAAGATAAGTTTCGTTCAAAGCATGAACTCCCGATGATGCAGTGTTGTAAGTATCCAGCATAGAAATTTCTATCAAATCGGATTTTTCATTAGAATTTCTAATATAACCAC
>CAZOCS010000008.1:0-41869 GCA_964578365.1 uncultured Candidatus Cloacimonadota bacterium | reverse complement strand
TAGTTACCACTGCCACCTGAGTTATTTGTAAAGTTGTTTCCATAAGCATGAACTCTTCTAGAGCCAGCTACGGGAGATGGTCCTATCCAAAGTTGTGGCCAGATAAATTCGTCATTAGTCGCATTTGTAAATGGCTCACTCATTTCCGGATTATCAAATAGAATAAATGGAGCTCTCCAGCTACCTGCCGTTCCCGTGATATGGAATATTGCATAAGACATATGACTGTCATAGCTTCCATCCGGCTCTGTTATTGAGTGCCAAGCCACAAATGGGTCACCTGTGTAAGGATCGATCGCCAGAGATGTGAAACCTTCTCGATTGATCACAGGATTAACTGCATTACTCTCTGCAAGTGTTCCATCAGAATTAATATAACTGTAATAAGCTCTACGATCTGTACCAACAGCTTGGGTTTCTGAACGCATATAAGTTACATACCATCCATCTGCTGTATAACCCGATGGTTGTGAAATAGCAGGTTGTCTCCTTAGGTTATGCCCATTATAACTGAAAGGCATGTAATCATAATACGAACTTGTTAAGTAAGTCGTAATCTCACCATCACCATTAGGAATGAACGAATACTCCGGTGCGGGAGCTTGATCTCTAGACACACTTCTCATTCCAAAACGCATTGCCGGACTATAGCTGTCCTTTGCAACTTGGGCCGGTTGCATAAAATCTTCAGCTACTAGTGAACAAACTAACAAACTTAAGCCCAAAAGAATTAACATCTTTTTCATTTTTTCCTCCATTTTAAAAGATTTCACAATTGATAAAAGCAAATCATGTACCACTTGAAATCTGGAGAAATATTTAAAAGGAATATTAGGTGTTATCTGCATAGTTTTCAATAAAATAGAAAAGTTAAGTATTTGCAAAAGAGACGTGAGTTTAGATTTAAACAAATTTCCTAGAACTGTTATCTGCTGAAAACATTCCGCAATGTGTGTGAGTTGTTTTACATGACACGTTCTATTCTATTCCTAAACATTTCAATTTTGCATATAGTGTATTTCTATCGATACCAAGGATTCTGGCCGCTTTAGATTTATTATATTTAGATTCTACCAAGATCCGCTTGATAAGGACACGTTCCGTTTCGGCACTTACCATTGCTGTAATATCTGAAATAGATGAATCTTCGGAAGTTATCATCTCATAGTATTTATCCAGAGATTCTTTAAGAGGATTTTTATGAGATTGACCAAATTTGAGGTCTAGGACATTGGTTGTAATGTGATCTGTTTCTTCAAGTAAAACCGCTTTTTTTATCACATGTTTCAATTCGCGTACATTACCGGGCCAAGCATAAGATTCTAAAATGCTCATTACTTCCGGCAAAAATCCTATAATATTTTTTTCAAGCTCGATATTAGCTTCTTTTAGGAATTGTTCAGCAATGATGGGAATATCATTTTTTCTTTCTTTTAAAGAAGGAAGCGAAATAGTGAATTCATTAAGCCTATGGAAAAGATCATCTCTAAAGTTGTTTTCCTGAACTGCTTTGATGATATTCAGATTTGTAGCTACGATTATTCTCACATCGATATTAATAGGTTCTGTACTCCCAACCTTAGTTATCTTCTTTTCCTGGATCACCCGTAAAATTTTTGCCTGTGCAGAAGGAGGGAGATTTGTAATTTCATCTAAAAAGAGTGTGCCTCCATTAGCAATTTCGAACTTACCTTTTTTTGTTGAAGAAGCTCCGGTGAATGCACCTTTTTGATAACCGAACAATTCACTCTCTACCAATGTATCGGGAATAGCACCACAATCAATTGGAATAAATGCTTTATTTTTTCTTTTACTTTTCTTATGGATCAAATTAGCAATAACTTCTTTACCTGTGCCGCTTTTCCCTTGGATTATCACGCTCATCTCTGTGGTAGCAACGAGCTCTACCTGTTTCAATATACGCATAATAGCGGTACTGTTTCCCATTGGAATATCATCGCTTTTCTTTTCTTCCAATTGTTGCCGCAGTACTTTTACTTCCTGTTTTAATTCATTTGTGTCAAGTGCTTTGCGGATCACTATTTTTAATTCTTCATTTACAAATGGTTTTGTAATATAATCGTATGCACCAAGCTTCATGGTTTCTACAGCAGTCTCCACATCTCCGTATGCAGTTATCATTATTACAAGAATTTCTTTGTTAAACTTTGTGATCTGCTGCAGGATATCAATACCATTCATTTCAGGTAAACGGATATCCAGAAGAACCAGATCGGGAGATTGTTCAATAACTGCTTTCAAGCCATCTTTTCCATTAGTTGCAGACATCACCTCATATCCTTCATCAGCTAATAAATTTTGCAGGATTATCTGCATATTTTTGTTATCATCTACAATTACTATTTTTGCCATTTACTCTCCATTTATTTTGGGATTGGAATTTCAACGATCACTTTCGTTCCAACTTTTTCTTTGCTTTCTATCTGTATGCTTCCCTTATGATCTTCAAATATCTGATGTGTCAGGCTTAGTCCTAATCCTACTCCATCTTCACGTGTTGTAAAGAACGGATCAAAAACCTTTGAGAGATTTTTCTTGGAAATCCCATGTCCTGTGTCTGTACAACTTATATTAATTGTATTTTTTATTTGCTCCACATAAAATTTTAGTTCTCCGCCGTCCGGCATTGCATTTATTGCGTTCACCGCTAAATTTAAAAAAGCTTGCTCCAGCCATTTTGCATCAATGATAAAATTGGGTAGTACACCACTGCTATCCAAGCTAACTTGTATATTCTTTTCCTGACAACGAGCATCAATTCTTTTAATTACATTCTTTAGTACCTTGTAAATGGAGCCCTTTTTAAATTTCACATCGCGAGGGTTAGCAAAATCCAACAGACCCTTTATAATGGAATTAGCTTTATTTGAATCTTCCTGAATTATTTCAAGGAATTGCTGAACTTCTTTTGGATGTTTAAATTTACTTAGGCAGATCTGAGCAGAAGAGCTGATATTTCCAAGAGGATTACGTATCTCATGTGCAATTCCTGCAGCAAGTTCTCCAACTCCTGCTAGCCGTTCCGAACGCATTAATTGGTTCTGAAGTTCTTTACGTTCCTGGATCTCTTTTGTTAATTTGATATTAGTTTTTTTGAGGTCATGTGTTCTTTCTTCAACCTCTTTTTCTAACTTTATCTTTGCTTTTTTATTCAATTTATACCGATAAAAGAACACAAATCCTATTACTATTAAGATGAAAATTCCAAATACGAGAAGTAACAACGCCAAATTTTGTTTGTCTGAACGTAGTTTATAGATTTCATTATCTTTTTGAAGAAGGACTATCTCTTTTTCCTGATCTTCAAGAATGAGTTCAACTTCATATGTTGTTTCCATACCGGAAATAATTTCCATTCTCTCTTTTGTGAATGTACTATCTTTGACGCTGGAATAAAGTTTGTAATAATGTAGAGACGTTTCATAGTCCTGCTTGATGGAATAAATATTAGAAATATTCTCATATATCTCGATCTGCAGATCTCTCACTTTGATATCTTTTGCAATAATTAAAGCCATATTAAAATATTCTAAAGCCTGCGAATATTGGTTAACTTCCTTATAAACTGCTGCGATATTGTTTAACGTTGCAGCAATTCCTTTCTTTCTACCTATTATTTTGTAGGATGCCAAGGATTCCTGAAGATATTTTAGCGCCTCATCATATTTATACTGATTCTTGTAGGCCACTCCGATATTATTAGAAGCATCCGCAATTCCATTAGTATTAGAAATTTCCACGTATATGTCATGTGAATCTATATAATATCCCAGAGCTACATCATATTGTTTCAGATCATCATAAATGATGCCTATGTTATTAAGTATTCCGGCAATGCCAAAAAGATTTCCAAGTTCCTCTTCCATTTTGAGAGATCTGAGATAATAATCAAGCGCCTTATCACGTTCACCTATATCATCATAGATCATGCCAATATTCCCTAATGTACTGGCAATTCCATCTTTATCTTCGGTCTCTTCATGAATTTTAAGTGCTCGCAAAAGATATTCAATTGCTTTATCATAATTTGTGAGAACACGAAAGATGGATCCAATATTTGCAAGCGTAAGTGCTTGCCCGTATTTATTTTCTATCTCTTGATATATCTGTTCAGATCTTCTGAAGTATTCTAATGCTTTGTGGTAATCAGATAGATTCTCATAAACCATACCAATATTATTTAAAGAACCTGCAACTCCATCCATATTGCCAATTTCAATTTCAATATCCATTGATTCTATATAATATTTAATAGCAAGTTCCTGCTCATTCAAATCTTCATATACAATTCCGATATTATTTAAACCTGTGATTATTTCTTCTTTATTGCCAATTTCGCGCCGGATCACTAACGATCTCTCTAGTGACTCAAGAGCTTTTTTGTATTCGCTCATGTAATAGTGTGCTACTCCAATGTTACTAATAGCTTTTGCTTCTCCAAGTCTATAATTCAAGTTATGTGCAAGTTGTTGAGTTTCTTTTCCAATTTTAAGTGTTTGTAGCGGATCAACACCCCAATATGCTTTAGAAAGGAAATTCATGGCATCTATTTTCTCAATACCGGTTAATTTTTCTACTTCTGCTCTCAAGCTATCTATTTCTGCGGTTTGTGCAATAAGAGATATAAACAAAGACATCATTAACAATAATGATAATAATTTGACTTTCATGATCTGAACCTCTCTAAGAACCTTGCAAAGAACCTTGCAAAGATTGATGTAGGTTTTGCCAGAAATCCACTAATAACTTTTGCAACTTCTTCATTTTGCAGATAACCATAAACCTTATGCGGATTTTTTTGTCCATTATATTCATAAGTGTTATTGATGACAACATCAATCGGTTTGATATTCTTCACGTTTGGTAAATAGTCATCAGCAAGATCATAATTAAAAGTAATTTTATCATCCAGATCAGAGAAATTGTACCAGGATGAAGTTAAGTTTCCCGGAGTTGGAGGTTTTGCATCAGATTGTATTTTTATGTTCTGTTCCAATAGTATCTTCTTAATGATCAGTGGAAAACCTAGTGGTGAACCTATTGTAATAAAAGTATCGATCTTCAGTTCGGGAACTTCATGAATTAGCGTGTCATAGGCAATTATCGAGCCCATAGAGTGCCCAATGATCATTACTCGATTATGCTTGTGTTTTTGCAGAACTTCTCTTAGTCTACTTCTAAATGCATGCATGGCACGTTGTTCTTTTTCGATTTTGCAAAAACCGTAATAATATGCATCAAGATCCCTGAACATTCGCCTGATAGTTGAGTCGACGATCTTTTCAATTCCACTAATTCTTTTTTCCTGCAGAATTATTTTATCCAATCCCTCTTCAATTGTATCGAGGATCTTTCTTTTTATTTTCGGTTCTTTCTCAGGTGATTCAGCTTTTCTAATTGGGATATATGGATGTTCAATGTAAAGGGGATCTTTGGAATCTATAATTTCAGGATTGCGTGGTTCGGGATATTCAAGATCTGCCCAGTAAACCAGTTCAAATTCAAATTCAGCATTATGCTTGGCAATATTACTAAGCCCGTCAAGAATGGATATTTTCCACCATTTTTCTAAAAGCTCTTTGGGTGGTTTGTTCTTTAATCCATGAATGCCGATTATTACATTTTTCATTACGGTAATATAACCTGTATTAATTTAATGGGCTTTCCAAGCTTTTCTGCATAATTCATAGTATATTTAGTCCCTTCACATTCACCATCCCAAAAAGCAATTAATTCATCACATTCTTCTGCGATCAATTTGTCACGATTGTGCTTTGCATTGTCACCATGTTTTTTATAATCGGGTGGGAATTCCAGGAATTTTATTTGATTTTGGATTGCATATTGTTTGGCAAGAGTATCTGTTCCGGACGCACCACCACTGATGATCAGCTCAATATTGGGAATCTTTTGAAGAGTTGTTGTGAGAAAGTTGAAGTCAGTAAACTTCTTTGTGCCGATAACTGCTAATTTCATTTTATTATATTTGTCTAATCGCGATTTATTATCCAAATAATTAACTTATTTTTATTAAATGATGGTGGTTTCATTTCATCAACCGTATATCCTTTGAATATCGCTAATCTTATTACCGTGAATCCATCATTTGTTACATTGGTAATCGTATATGGTTGTCCTACATAATTCAAACTTACGATAGGAATTTTTTCAAAACTTTTTATTGATTTTCCTTGAAAATCGGTTAGATTATTAAATTCATAATTTATTACAACTTTTGTCGTATCTAAGGGAACTTCTACTATAAAACCTTCTAAAGCAGTACTGAAATCTTGTTCGATCTTTGTTTTTAATTCTTTCGAAATATCATTCTTCACATTTACGCTAATATTCCATCCGAAAAAAACAAGGACAATTGAGGTTAATACAAGCAGAGCTTTAATGTATAAAATTTCTCGATAAATTGTGTTCTTCTCAATATCTAATTTGTAGTTTTTCTGAATTCTAAAAATTGAATAAAGCATTGTAGCAATAATCAGGAAAAGAATAATTAAAATCGCAATAAGCATAATTTGCTCCTCATAATATTTAATTTTATCCGCATTATTATCTCGTGTTGATTAACTTCTCCAAGTAAAATTTATATTTGATAAAATTACATTAGCTCTTCTTTACCTTCCTTTTTCAATTTTTCTACGATATTCTTTACATCCTCACTTCGATCTTTTTTGGTAATAAGAAGCGCATCGTCACTTTCTACAACAACCAGGTCATCGATTCCAATGAGGGCCACAAACTTCTTTGAGTTTATGTAATTATTATTGCTGTCAATCGCTTCGTATTCACAATTTATCACGTTGTTATTTTCATCTTTATCAGAAATATCATAAAGTGCTTTCCAGCTGCCAACATCGCTCCATCCATAATCTACCGGAATCACAACTCTATTTTCTGCTTGTTCCATAATTCCAATATCAACCGGGATTTTCGGCATTTGTGCATATTCAGAAGAAATATCAGCAGAGAGTCCGTCTTCATTCCATCTGGTATCTATTTTTTTCAATATTTGTGAAACTTTGGGAAGATACTTTTTGTAGGCATCAAGAATCGTCTCGATCTTCCACATGAACATACCGCTATTCCAAAAGAAATTACCCGAATTTAAAAAATGTTCAGCAGTTTTTAGATCAGGTTTTTCTTTGAACTGAATTACAGAGAATTTCTGTTCACCAATTTCATCACCGGCTTCAATATAGCCATATCCGGTAGCAGGATAGTCCGGTTTTATCCCAAAAGTAACAAGATCATCTTTTTCGGCCTCAGCAGCAGCGATTTCCAAAGACGCCACAAAATCATCTCTGAGGGCAATTAGATGGTCAGCCGGCAATACGATCATCTTTTCGTTTTTGTCGTACTTACGAGCGAGATATTGAGCGCTGAGAGCAATACAAGGTGCAGTATTCATGCCAAAGGGTTCAATTATTATATTCTCTTTAGGAAGACTGGGCAGATGTTTACTGGTAAGATCTGCTTGAGAACCTGCTGTTACAATATAAATATTTTCAATTTTAATTTTAGGATGAAGACGTTTAACTGTCATTTGGAGCATTGAGTCTTCAGAAATGATATTCAGGAATTGTTTTGGATTAGTTTTTCTGCTTAGTGGCCAGAAACGTGTTCCAATGCCACCTGCCATAATTAGTGCAATCATAATATCCTCCAAAGAATAATATAATCTTATTTTTGCATTTTAGTTTATTTATTACTACGGGTGTCGATAATGTTTGTGTTATCCGGTAAGATCAATTCAAAAATATTGTCTGGTAATGCCTTATTGATCCGGATATCCGAGAATTTATAAATCACAAAATTTTTGTTTTTATCAACAATATTAAATTCTATAACTATGTTATTAGAAATTGTAATTAATATTCTCTCTTCTTGTGGTGTAATCAAGTTAATTTTGACCGTACCATTAAATTGATCAATAATTTCTTTCTCTGAAATATCCCAATAAAGCGAAATTAGCTCATCAGGCCTTAACTCTATTTCGATCTCATCAGAAATAATTGACTGCCCGGAAGCAGGATCGTACATAGTCATAGAATTATTATTGATCAGAAGTTTTTGCCCTAACGGATCGGAATAATCCATTAAAAGATTTTCATTATCATAATATAACTTCCCTTCAGAACTTTTGTAAATATCGATCTCTTCCCAGTAATTATCTTGCACAAAAAAAGCTCCGTAAGTATCTATAGTAGAATAAGTTATGAGCACTTGTTCGTAAATTGTTTCCAAAGCTTTCTCATTTGCAATTAACAAAGTTGGAAGCAGTAGGAAAAGTAATATTTTATTCAGATAGGTAACCATAGATCTTCATATCCTCCTCAGATGCTAGAACTTCTCTGGATTTACTGCCTACATGCGGGCCTACAATGCCGGCTTGCTCCATCATATCGATAAGTCTTCCGGCACGAGCATATCCTATCTTGAAATGTCTCTGCAACATAGAGACAGATGCAGAACCTGCCGAAACAATTGCTACTGCTGCTTCTGGGAACAGTTCATCATCATAATCAAAACTTCCCTGGAAAATATCTTCGTCTGCAATTATTTTAATTTGTTGTTCTGGTTTAGGTTGAGTAAGAAGATATTTTGTGATATCGAGAATTTCTGAAGGTTCGATATACGCCCCATGTATTCTTTGCATTCCTCCAACGCCCGTTGAACTGAAAAGACTATCTCCATCCCCCAACAATTTATCTGCACCATTAGCATCAAGAATAACCCTGGAATCAATTTTAGTAGGAACTTTAAAAGCTATCCGCGAAGGGATATTGGCTTTAATAATTCCAGTAAGTACTTGCGTGGAAGGACGCTGTGTAGCAAGGATGAGATGAATTCCAATTGCCCTTGCCATTTGAGCTAATCTTGTTATTAGCCTTTCTACGTCTTTACCAATTGTCATAATCAGATCTGCAAGCTCATCCACAACGATAATAATATAAGGAATTGCTTCATCTGCAGTTTCAGATTCGTCTGTTTTTTTATTCTTTTTTAGTGCCGCATTCACTTGTTTGTTATAAGATGCAATATTTTTAACTTTGTGCTTTTGCAGAAGTTCATAACGTCTTTCCATTTCAGAGACACACCATTGCAAAACCTTAAGCGCATCGTCATTATCAGTTACAACATTTTGGATCAAATGTGGGATTCCTTCATAAATAGATAGCTCAATTCTTTTAGGATCGATCATGATAAAGCGGATCTCTTCTGGCTTCATACGAAATATAATGCTATTAATAATTGTATTTATACACACACTTTTTCCTGTTCCTGTTGCTCCGGCAATTAGCAAGTGTGGCATTGCAGCAAGATCTGCAATCACCGGATGCCCGGCAATATCCTTACCTAAGCCTAAAGCAATATTACCTTTAAAAGAGCTCATATCATCAGATTCAAGAATATCTTTTAAATATATTGTATCTCGGTTGGTGTTTGGAATTTCAATGCCAACCAGTCCTCTCCCAGGAATTGGAGCTTGGATACGAATGCTTTTTGCTTTGATAGCTAATGCCAGATCATCAGATAGAGCATGAAATTTATTCACTTTAACACCAGGTGCCGGTTCAATTTCATATTGTGTAATGACAGGTCCAATATTCACATTTTTAACTTCGGCACTAACGCCAAATTCTGCAAGTTTAGCAATAAGTATTCTGCTGATATTATTGATGTTCCTCTGAATTTCTTCTCTATCTTCCTTAGAAGGCTGTACACTAGAGAGGAATCGGACAGCATCAGGAATTGCATATTCAATTAACGTATCGCTGATTTGATCTTTATTTTGAGTCATTTTTTGTGGAGGGATAATTGGTTTTTTAAATTTTTCTTGTTTTTCTCTTTTAGATACATGGTCGGTGATCTTAGGAGTTTTGATCTTTTTATGTTTTTTGGATTTCCTTAATTTTATCACCTTCTCTTTCTTTGTTTTTTTAGAAAATATAAGTGAAAATATTGCCTTTATCCCCCTACCTGTTTTTATAGCAATAAAGATAAAAAACTTTTGAATATTTTCCAAATCAAAAATGAAGATAAGTGAGATCAATACCACTGCTGCAGATATAATTCCAGTTCCGGTGCGATCAAAGATGTTTTCTAAAAAACTATAGAATTTCCAAGGAACAATTCCTGCAGCATCGAGGTTGTTTGGATTTATTGCAAAAGAACCTAGATTTGCAAAGAATGCGAATACAATGAAGCTGATAACTCTTGAATACGGGTGTTTTTCTTTTTTGAGAAAGATCATGAAAAATCCCAAAAAGAAGCTTCCAATAAGTAACGAAATGCTAAAGAACTTACCAAAAATAGTAGCAAGCCAGAATCCAAAGAAAGCACCAAATGGTCCAATTGGGTTTGATACTACAGGAAAATCTAGTTTTATGAACTTAAAGATATTCATATTAGCTTTTTGTAATATTTGGTAATCTAGTACTATATCCATAAGCGGTATAGCGACTGCAACAAGGAACAACACTGAAAAAAGCAAGATTATAATACCAAAAAATATTTGTATAAATTTTTTCTTTCCAATTTTATCCATTTTCACCCCATTAAGATTCCATTTGAAAGCATTATCTGCCGCCAATAATGAGAATTTACCCTACACGCTGAACCTGATATTTAAAATATCTCCATCTTGTACAATATATTTTTTTCCCTCAAGTTTGAATAATCCTTTTTCTCTTACAATTTTTTCGCTTCCATATTGCGCAAGATCAGCATAAGAAAAGCATTCTGCACGAATAAAACCTCTCGCAAGATCTGAATGGATCTTACCAGCAGCCTCTACGGCATCATCACCATTTGTGATCGTCCAAGCACGCACTTCATCCTCACCCACCGTAAAAAAGCTGCAATATCCAAGTAGTTCATACGAAAATTTAGTAAGACGATCTTTTGCAGATTCGCTAATATTCATATCCTGCATGAATTCAACTGCTTCATCATGGTTTAAATTATTCAATTCCATTTCAAAGGAACCAGCAAACTCAATAACTTTATAATTATCTTGTAATTTTTTAATAATTGAATCAGAAGCACCAAAATTTTCTTCATCAGAATTTAAGATTACCATCAAAGGCTTCTGTGTAATAAATTGGAAACCACGAACAGACTTTTCTTCATCACTTGCTAGTAAAAGTGAGCGGATTGGCTTTGAATCTTCAAGGTGTGCAATTATTTTCAGCAGCGCCTTTTCTTCAATCTGTAAGGCAGCGTCTTTTATCCCTCTCTTTTTACTCAATTCTACTTTTTCAAGTCTTTTTTCAGCAATAATTAGATCAGAAATTATCATATCAGATTCAATTGAGTCTACATCAGTAACAGGAACAGGTGCATCAGCAGAACTAGGATCTTCATAATTGCGAACTACCAAAGCCAGGGCATCAGCAGTTTTTACTAATCCCATTCCACTGCCACCGAAAGCATCAGTATTAGTTTTGTTCCCAGTTAAACCTACAAAATCAATATATTCTATTGTTGCAAAAATTGTTTTTTTTGGATTGTACATTTCAGATAATTTTTCTACTCTCTCATCTTCAACCTGAACAATCCCTTGATTCGGCTCAATTTTCTGTGAGGAGTAGGAAGTTACCTCAGCATCTAATCCAGTAAGAGCATTAAAAATTGTTGTTTTACCTGAGTTTTGCAAACCTATTAAACCAATTTTCATTTTATTTCCTTTTAGTATTGGTGTTACTCATATGTAATAACGATGTTACTTCTGAGGGCTTTAGCATACGCCACATTCCAAGGGGAAGTTTATTTAATTTTACATTCCCAATTTGTAACCTTTTTAACTCCAGAACCTCAGATCCTACACTTTTAAGCATATAACGTATTTGCCTTTTTCTGCCTTCAAAAATAGTGATTTTGAGGGTTGTTGTGTTATTTTTCACACTATTCACAAAAACAATTGCGGGTTTTGTTAATCTGCCATTTAATGTAATTCCTTTTCTGAGTTTTTCAATATTATCTTCAGAAATTTTACCCTTAATCTTTACTTTATACAATTTTTGAAGCTTATATCTTGGGTGAATTATCTTTTCTGCAAAATCACCATCATTTGTGAGAAGTAGAAGACCTTCAGACATATAATCTAACCTACCAATATAAAATAGATTACTTCCAAAGTCGGGTAGAAGGTCATAAATAAGCCTTCTATCAAACTCATCTTTTTTCGATACAAGATATTTCTTAGGTTTGTTCAGCATCAAATAGATGTTCTCCTTAGAGGGAACTAGTTCTTTATTTTCATATTTAATAACATCTATTTCCGGATTGATTTGTAGTGATAGATTAGTCTCAACTTTACCATTAACAAGTATTTTACCTTCTAATATCAATTTTTCAACAGATCTCCGAGATCCAAGATTACATTGTGCTAAAAATTTATTGATTCTTACCATTCTTCTAAAGTATTTTTCATAATGGTATCGAAAAGTTTGCTTATTATCTCGTCCTGTGCATCTTCTTCACTTTTATATATACTATTTTCATCAGAAAGTGAATATCGCTCCGATTGCATTAATGAGCCATTCTGCCATATTACTTCATTTTTCTTAAGGTCTGTAAATGTTACGTCAAATAGAACCCTAACCTCATATTCATCAATAGAAGATCCTGAATAAGAAACAATTTTATTAGTATAGTCCTGGATATGGCATTCTAATTGGCAATCAGGAGACATCCCTACTAATTTAAGACGACCATCCGATTGATAGTTATCAATCAGTGAATTAAAGACCACGTCTCTCAGATCATAGTTACTAGTTTGGTTTTCAACAGGCAAGACTTGAATCGTCTTTAGATGCGGATAACCCGTAGTATAAACGGAATAGCTACAGCTCATGATCAGTAACGCAACAAACATTATTAATTTAAATTTCATGAATTTAGCAATCTTTCATTAGTATATCTGTCAAGAAAATACTCTCTAATACTTGACAGATATATTTATAATCAAGATAAGAGTTTCAATTAAAATTAATAAAAGGAATTATTTATGACGAAAGAGTTTTTAACGTTGAGACAAGCAGCAGCATACTTAAAAGTTACCGATTCTGTTATTAAAGAGATGACAAAGAGCAAAATATTTTCTGCAAAAAAAGTAGGAAACAGCTACAAAATTGAAAAAGCCGAGGTAGATGAGTGGCTTGCAAATTTAAACGAAAGAGAAGTTGAACATTTAGCACTTAAGAGATCTGTATGTAAATTTTCTGACTATTTTAAGCCAAAATTTGTCTATTTAGATTTTGCAGCAGACAATAAGTATGAGGCGATTGGCGAAATGTCTAAAAAAGCAAAGGAACTAAAGATCGTGCGGGATCATCGATGGCTATACCAGGTTGTTGTTGCCCGAGAAGAATTAGTTTCAACTGCAATTGGAAAGGGTGTAGCATTATTGCATCCGAGACATTTACATCCTTCTAAGATCAAAAAGCCAAGTATTCTTTTTGGAAGGTCATCTGAGGGTATCGAGTTCGATGCAATTGATAATAAACCAGTAAAACTTTTCTTCATGCTATTGCTACATGATGATATTCAACATCTTTTCTCGATTTCCTATATCTCTAAATTATTAATGAATGAAGAGATCTTAGAAACACTTAGCAGCGCAATATCCGAAGACGAAATAGTAACAGTTCTTACAAAAAGTATATTGAAATAAGTTCATAGTTTCACGTGAAACATTAATCCAAATTATCAAACTCTTTGATCCACCTTAGAGTTTGATAATATCTATTTGAAGCATTCCAGAGTATATATCCATCAGAATTAGAATCAATAACCGCTTGGATTTGACCGGCAATATAATCATATCCGTAGTTAACTTTCCATGAATTTGATTGAATATAGGGTATGATCCTACATTTACTATCTGCATATTTCTTTGATAGAACACTTCCCTTATAGACGATAAAATAGGGCTCGTTGTGTAAGTTTTCTCTGAATCCAAAATCTTTAGCAAAATGCGATGAATAGATCATTGGATGAATTGCATCCAGATGTTTGGTCATCTTCTTAATGTCCTGCCCTGTTGCATTGATATCAGCAGATCTTTGCCATGAGACAATGGCAAAGACATCAGCTGTTAATGTGACTTTGTATTTATCGCATATTCTTTTTGCTCTTGAAACAAAATCCATAATAATGTCAGCTTTCTGTCTGAATATATACGTTGAATCACTTTTGGCTTTTAGAGAATCCTCTACTTGAAATGCAAAAATCGCATCTGAAATTCTTCCCTGGGTTGGAAATCGGACATAATCCATTTGAATTTCATCTATACCTTTTTTTGCTATTGCCTCAATAATATCTAAAAGAGTATTTTGAACTTTAGGATTTGATGAATCTAGCCAAGATGCTTTTTTTCTTTTACTCTCTTTCCAAACTCCACCATTTATATTCTCGGGTCTTAATGTCGAATCTCGTTGAGCAGTTAGCTGATCATGGAACATAACCACTCTAGCAACGGCCCTCATATTTCGCTCATGAGCGGCTTTAACCACCTCATTAATGTTAACGATCGGTTTAATATTTTCGCCCACGAGGAAGCCTTTTTGGGGCATTTTAAAGAAAACATGCCCGTTCATATTTTTTAGATCGAAAATTAATGTGTTGATCCCCGCCGCTTCTGCACTATCTAATATTGTATAAAATTTCGGTGTGTTAATAGTATATGCCGTCAAATATATACCTTTTGTAAATTTTTTATATTGTACCTTTTTTGTGTTGGCTTGTTTGGATTGTTCTGTTTTAATTTTTTGTTTTTCTTGTATTGCTGCATTTCTTAATGTATCTGCCTTTATGATTTTTTCTTCAATATCATTTCTATGTTCGCTATCGTTTTTCTCTGTACAAGAAATCGCAATAATAAGTAAAAAAAACAGCAAACATTTGATCTTCATTTTTTTATCCTAACAACATTATTAAAAAAGGGTGACCAATGCCACCCCTAAATTCTTAATCGGATTTTAATCCCAACCGGACCAGAGCTTTTTTTAATGAAGCCTCAGATCGTCTGAAATTTATGTTATCTTTTGAACTTTTAAGTCGTTCTTCTGCACGCTCTTTTGATGCTTCAGCACGTGCTATATCTATTTCATCTTTTCTCTCAATCGTATCACAGACAATTTTTATAACGTTGTTTTCCACTGTAACAAATCCATCGTGGATCGCATATTCTTCGCAAGTTTCGTTTTGGAAAAGCTGAAGGACTCCTGTTCTGATCTTTGTAATGAAAGGTGTGTGATCAAAAGATATCCCAAAATCACCGTCCACCCCGGGAACTATTACATGATCATATTTTTTATCAATCTTGATCTTAGTTGGCTGAATTACCTTAATATGGATTTTACTCATTTTCTAATCTATTTTCCTTTCTTCAACTTTTGCATTTTTTCTTCAGCAGATTCTATATCCCCTACATACAGGAATGCCTGCTCTGGCCATGTATCACAATCACCGTCAAGAATTGCCTTAAAGCCAGAAATTGTTTCTTTTAGTGGCACATAAACTCCGGAAGTATTGATAAATTGTTCTGCCACGAAGAACGGCTGAGAAAAGAATCTCTCTAATTTACGTGCCCTGCTGACGATTATTTTATCCTCTTCAGAAAGTTCGTCCATTCCAAGAATTGCGATAATATCTTGAAGGTCTTTATATTTTTGGATAACTCGCTGCGTTTCACGTGCAACCGCGTAATGATCTTCACCAATAATTTGTGGATCCAGAATTCTACTTGTTGAATCAAGCGGATCAACAGCCGGATAAATACCAAGCTCTACAATTCTTCTGGAAAGTACTGTTGTAGCATCTAGATGGGCAAAGGTTGTAGCTGGAGCTGGATCTGTTAAGTCATCAGCTGGCACATACACAGCTTGGATCGATGTAATTGAACCGTCTTTTGTAGAAGTAATTCTCTCTTGAAGATTTCCCATTTCTGTTGCCAGGGTAGGCTGATATCCAACTGCAGATGGCATCCTTCCCAGAAGTGCTGAAACCTCTGAACCAGCTTGTGTGAAACGGAAAATATTATCTATAAACAAAAGCACATCTTTCTTGGCAACATCCCTAAAATATTCCGCAATACTAAGCCCAGTAAGCCCAACCCTCTGCCGGGCCCCCGGTGGTTCATTCATTTGACCGAATACTAGTGCTGTTTTTTCAATAACACCAGACTCTTTCATTTCTAACCAGAGGTCATTTCCTTCCCTGGTTCTCTCACCCACTCCGGAAAACACAGAATAGCCCCCATGTTCAATTGCAATATTCCTTATAAGCTCTTGGATGAGTACTGTTTTTCCAACACCTGCGCCACCAAATAATCCGATCTTCCCACCTTTGGAATAAGGCTCAATAAGATCAATTACCTTAATCCCCGTTTCAAGAATTTCCTCTTCAATAGATAGATTTTCAAATAGTGGAGCCTGACGATGAATTGGATATTTTTCTTTTGCCTTAACGGGTTCGCCGTCATCAATAGGTTCGCCAATCACATTGATCATTCTACCCAGAACTTCTTCACCCACAGGGACCATTATTGGCTCTGTTGTATCTATAACTTTTGTATTTCTAATCAAGCCGTCTGTTGAATCCATTGACACAGTTCTAACCTTATTTTCACCAAGATGCATTTGGACTTCCAGAACAAGATCTGAGCTTTTTTTTCTCTCAATCCGAAGCGCATTATGAATTGCCGGCAGATGACCTTCTGGGAACTCCACATCTACGGTGGGCCCAATAACCTGTATAACTTTTCCTTCTACCATAAATACCTCTTATATTCTAATAACATTTTTATTATTGCTGGATAGCTTCTGCCCCAGACGAGATTTCAATTATCTCTGTTGTAATTGCCGCCTGCCTTGCTCTATTGTAATTAAGAGTAAGCTTATCAATTAATTCAATAGCATTCTCAGTTGCAGAATCCATTGCGGTCATCCTGGCACCTTGCTCGGCTGCAGATGATTCTAACATTATTCTCCAAATATCAACATGAATATATTTTCTACCAAGTTCATAAATTATTGTCTCTTCATCTGGTTCATAAACAAAATCTAATTTAGAACTTTCTTCGGATTCGGCAGGAATAATAGGTAACAGTTGTTTTACTATAATATCCTGCTGGATCGCAGATTTGAATTCATTATAAATAACATTGATTTGATCATAATTTTCATCTAAAAATAGATTTAATAATTTTTCTGCCACATCTGCAGATACACTAAAATCCATCTCATTGAAAAGATTTATATAATGTTCAGTTACACTTGTAGAATGTTTTCTAAAATAATCATATCCCTTTTTTCCAATACATATCAGATCAGCATCAGGATTTTCTTTAAGATTTACAATTGCTTCTTTTATTATATGTGTATTAAAAGAACCGCAAAGACCTCTATCGGAAGTTACTACAACATAAGCTGTTTTTCCTTTGCCGGATATTTCTGCTAATAATGGATGATCGGAAGAAATATTTTTATTCTTTAGTGTTCTAAGCATATCATTTATATGATCTGCATACGGTCTTGCATTAATTATATTATCCTGAGCTTTACGCAACTTGGATGCAGCTACCATTTTCATGGCATTTGTGATCTGCTTTGTGCTCTTAACACTTTCAATCCGTGTTTTGATCTCTCTTAAATTAGCCATAACTTCCTAAAATTTTGATAACACTTTTTCACAAATTTTTCGCATTGCATCTTTTGTTGTATCGGTCAGTTTATCTTTGATCATATTTCCCATTAATTCTTTATATTCGGAATCTAGAGTCGAATAAAGTTCTTCTTCAACTTTCTGTATATCTTCCAACTCAATCTCATCCAGGTAGCCTTCATTTGCCATAAATATAATGAAAGTCTGCTTAGCTACGGAGAGTGGTGAATATTGTGCTTGTTTTAGAATTTCAATCAAACGTTTACCTCGTGTAAGCTGTGCCTGAGTAGCTTTATCGAGGTCAGATCCAAATTTTGCAAAAGCTTCAAGTTCTGTATATTGAGCTAAAGTAACACGCAGTTGTCCGGTAACGCTTTTCATTGCTTTTCGCTGCGCACTTCCACCCACACGTGAAACCGAAAGTCCGGCATTAATTGCAGGACGAATACCAGAGTAAAACAGGTGATTGCTTAGGAATATCTGTCCATCAGTAATCGAAATAACATTCGTTGGAATATATGCTGTTAGATCATCTGCCTGTGTTTCAATAATAGGAAGAGCAGTAAGTGATCCTCCACCAAGTTCATCATTTAGTTTGGAAGCTCTTTCCAATAGGCGTGAATGAAGATAGAAAACATCTCCGGGATATGCTTCACGTCCGGGAGGTCTTCTAAGAAGCAATGAAAGTTCTCTATATGATACGGCATGTTTAGAAAGATCATCATAAATAATAAGTGCATGTTGTCCTTTATCACGAAAATATTCTCCCATTGTACATCCTGTGTATGGTGAGAGATACTGCAAAGAAGCTGATTCTGCTGCAGAAGCAATAATTATAATCGTATACTCCATAGCACCGCTTGCTTTAAGTGAATTCACGATCTTTGCAACAGATGATTTTTTTTGTCCAATGGCAACATAAACACAAATAACATCGGTATCTTTCTGGTTAATAATTGTATCAATTGCTATAGCTGTCTTGCCTGTTTGACGGTCACCAATGATCAATTCACGCTGTCCTCTGCCGATCGGGATCATCGAGTCAATCGCTTTAAGACCCGTTTGCAGTGGTTCTTTAACCGGTTGTCTTTGTACAACACCAAGAGCTTTTCGCTCTACTGGGTGATACGCTTCTGCTTTGATCTGACCTTTTCCATCCAGCGGATCTCCAAGTGCATTAACAACACGACCCAGCATTGCTTCTCCTACCGGAACTTGCAGAATTTTTTTGGTTCTTTTCGCAATATCGCCTTCTTTTATCTTTCGCGTTTCACCAAAAATAATACATCCCACATTGTCTTCTTCCAAGTTCAATGCCATTCCCATTACATCACCAGGGAATTCGATCATTTCACCTGCCATTACATTGTCCATTCCATAAATACGGGCAATACCATCTCCCACTTGAACAACTTTTCCAGTTTCAGAAACATCAATATCAAATTTTAATCCCTTGATCTTATCTCTGAGGATCGAACTTATTTCATCTGGTTGTATTTTCATACTGACCTCATTTCTTTTTTTTTGACTTAACTTTTAATAGCTTTACTAAATTATTTTTTATTGATCCATCAATTAAAAGAGAATCTGTAGTTGCAACAAATCCTCCTAAGATTTCAGGATCGATCTTTACATCTAATATTACATCTTTTTTAAGAATATCTTTTAAGGTTGCAGATATTGAGTCGAGTACATCTTCTGATAGATCATGTGCAATTGTTAATTCAATCTTAACCAGGTTTTTCTTATCTAATATTTTGTTTTCCAGGTCTTGCAGAATATCTGAGACAATATTAAATCTATGCTTCTTAATAAGTATACCGAACAAGTTTTTCCATAGTTCTGTGTTCTTTAATTTCTGTGTCATCTCCAGTGCTATTTCCATACGTTTATTAAGCGGAAACAAAAGAGAATTAACTGCATTTACAAGTTTTGGTTCGGTACTTATTGAATTGCTCATTATCTCAATATCGGCTAAAATTGAATTGATCTCTTCATCTTTGAGACCACTAATAATAGCATTTGAATATCGATGAGCAACGAGTATATTTTTCACTTATCTTCTCTCTCGGATATAATTTTTTTTATCAGTTCTTTATCTTTTTTCTCATCGAGTTTTTCTGATAAGAATTTAGAAGAAAGCTCGGAAACCATTTCTGCCAGTTCATCTTCAATTTCTCCCATAACCTTTACTTTTTCGGTTTTGAGTTGCTTTTCTGTATCCGCTAATATCAGCTTTTCTTGTTCTTTTGCAATCTTCATGATATCTCTGGCTTTGCCTTCGGCATCATTGGTAGCCGCATTCTTCATCTTCCTGATCTCTTCAGCAGATTGCTTTAATTTATCGCTTTTTTCTTCAACAAGTTTCTCAGCTTGTAATCTCGATGATTTTGCATTATCAAGATCAGAAGCTATCTTTTGTTGTCTCTCATCCAAGAATTTCTTGATCGGCTTATACAGAATCTTGTTCAAAACGATCAGTAAAAGTACGAAATTTAGAATCACTATAATGAGAGAATAATCTATACTAATCATAAAATCTCCAAATTAATATTTCGTTGTTGGGAGCTATTTCTCCCAACTGGTATTCTGTGCTTTCTTTTGGTTGTGATCTTAAGTTGAGAATATCAACAAAAGTGCTATAACCAATGAATAGATACCAGTCGACTCAGACACAGCCTGACCAACGAGCATTGTACGTGTAATAAGACTTGCATTTTCGGGTGAACGTGCGATTCCTTCACAAGCCTTACCGGCAACAAATCCTTCACCAATGCCTGGTCCCAAAGCACCCATGCCCATACACATTCCTGCACCTAAAAGTGCTGCTGCTTTAACGATTCCTTGTGCTAATGTAATATTATCCATTTTTCCTCCAATATCCTAAAATTCAATTATTTATACTGCAAAAATCAGCAGAAAAGCAATTACTAGCGAATAGATCGCCGTTGATTGTGAAATTGCTGCTCCGAGAAACATCGTTCTCATTATCCTTGATTTTTCTTTGGGGAATCTTCCCATCATATCGTTTGCCTTGCCGGCAACATAGCCTATGCCCGCCCCGGGCCCTATGGTTCCAATGCCGATTGCCAAACCTGCTCCGAGGAAAGCGAGAGTTTTAATTAAAATTCTGCTAATTGAAATATCCACAGGTTGATTTGGTGTGGAATATAATAATAGTAGTGAAATAAGAAGTGCAAATATTGCAGACGTTTGTGCCAGGGCTTGCCCAATGAGCATATTACCCATAATAAAGTTACCATGTTTGGGCATTCTCGCTACAGATTTACATGCTTCTCCACCAGAATATCCAGCTCCGAGAGAAGGTCCCAACGAACCAATTCCCATAGCGAGTCCTGCTGCAAGAAGTGTTGCAGCTTTGAACCATCCACCTACCGGAGTATCAAATCCACCGTAAATAAGAAGCATAGAAATAACTAAAGCAAATATTCCGGCTGTTTGTGAGGCTGCTTGTCCAATAAGCATTGTTCTGAATATTTGATCATTAGCTTGTGGTTGTTTCATTACTCCAAGAGAACCTCCACCCGCAATTATTCCAGAACCTATACCTGTAGTAATTGCACCTAAACCAATACTTATTCCTGCTCCTAAGTAAGCCGCAATTCTAATATATACAATAGATAATTCCATTTTCTACTCCGAGATCTCAACACCAATATATGTAAGTGCCAGCATTGTAAAAACGAAAGCCTGTATTGTTCCTACGAACATTCCGAAAAAGAGATTTAAGCCAACCGGAAAAACTACAAAACTAACAAGTGATGAAACAACCAGAATTATGATCGCTCCTCCCAAAACATTTCCAAATAGACGGAAAGAAATTGAAACAACTTTAGAAAGTTCTCCAATAATATCCAGAAGGAAAAGTGGATTTTTTACAGGATTTACATAATTTTTTAGATGACCCCAAACACCTTTTACCTTTAGTGCAGTTATATGAACAATAGCAACTGCAAAAACTCCAAGCCCAAGTGGAACATTAAGATTTCTGGTTGGTTCCATAAAACCTGGGATCGGGATCATTCCAACCATATTACAAATCCAGATGAATAAAAAAAGAGTTACGATGTAAGGAGTGAAATGAACTCTCTCTTTGCCAAGTGTTTCAATTACAAATTGCTCTAAAGTGGAATAAGTCATTTCAAATAATATCTGTGGTTGCGATGGTCTTTTTAATAATCTCTTTTTTATCAGGAATGCTATGAGAAGAAGAATGATATCTACAATAAGCAACATGCGTAAAAGTTGGAAAGTTCCCATTGCGCTTGCTTCACCAAATACTTTCATAAAGAATTCATATGTTTTATTGCTGCCATAAATCTCAGGTGTTTCACCGGTTTGACGATAGTATTCATCAATTTGGAATTCTTCTGTTATTTTCTCTTGAAGATCATAATGGCTTTGAACGTTTCTAAAGACTATTTTTCCATCATCAAACCCAATTTGGAGTTGTTTATTGAAACCACTTGAAATAAAGACAAGTGCAGTTTCAACAATGAAAAATAATATAAATATCTTTAATATCGGGCTTTTCTTTTTTGCCATTCTACCCTCTGAAATACTTATTGTTTCGCAAGTTTCTTACAATCTCAACGATGTAGATCACTATCTGAGCAGAAAGTAATCCTGCCCCAAAAATGATGATATTAGGCTTAACTACAAAGAAAACAGCAAGTGCATAAACCGTTAAGGCAGCATATCTCATTAGAGAAACTTTAGCAGTGTTTACACGTGATTTCGTAGGCATAAGACCTATGCTTTTCTTCAAATTATTTGCCAGCCAATAAAAATTGCCAGCGCTACCTATCGTGCCTATTATCCAACTTATAGATTGATTAAAGAACCACGGTAAAGACAAAAATGCAGGTATGTTTGTCAAGAGAATAATCAGCAATATCTTTTTGATATATTTATTATTATCTTCCATACTTTTATTCATTCTTTTTCTAATGTTTTTTTTAATAATTTATACGCTGCAAAAACTCCTGCAGCTACACCAATTAATACGCCTACTAAAATTAAAACTCCATCTGTTTGGAATTTCTTTTCCAGATATACCGCTCCTACTAAAAAAATAAGTATCGAACTTATTACAGTTAAACCTAACTGCGATATCAGACTTATATATTTCAATAATTCATTATTCAGTCGGTTCTTTCTTTTCCACATTTTCTGTAATTATTGGATTTCTTACTATTTTAGAACCTGAAGACATCGAGCTGCTTCCATTGAATACTGCACCTGTATGAATTTTTAAAATTTTTGCAACAATATCTCCATTCATTCTGGCACTTCTATCCAATTCAATAGCATCTTTACAGGTTACATTTCCAACCACCTTGCCGGAAATAAGACATTCATCTGCTTTAATATCTGCTCTGGCAATTCCGGAAGATCCAATGGTAACAAATCCGTCAGATTCAATTGTGCCTTCTACTTCACCATCTACTCGCACACCACCCTGAACATAAAGTGTCCCTTTTATTTTACTTCCTTTTCCAATAATGGTTGAAAGCTCAACTTTTCTATTCTTATTCATATTTTATTCCTCCTACTTTTTTACATCAATATAGTCTTCTGGATTAACATTAGTTCCTTCAAGCATTATCTCATAATGCAAATGAGGAGCGGAGCTATTTCCTGTATTCCCAACCAGCGCAATAGTCTCGCCCTTTTCCACAGTGCTTTTGCCTTCAAAAAATGTAGTTGCGAGATGTGCATAAAGCGTAGCGTATTCATTAAAATGATCTATCATTATTACATTACCATAATGCTCATCGTAATATACAGAAAGTATTTCACCCGCTGCAACGGCAACAACTTCCGAGCCGGTGGCTGCTGCAAAATCTAATCCTGGATGAGTATCGGAAAACCTTTGGCTTATAGCAAAATTACCTTTTAGGGGAACCATGTCAGGTATAAATCTACGTTTCTTATCATATTGAGCAACATTATCTGGATCTCCATTTACATCTTTATTCTGCTCTTCCAAATATGTATCCATTAAAGCTTGAATTTTCTCCTCGTTCGTTTTAGAAGAAGAGATCAGATTACGATCTTCTGCTATCTTTTTATTCAATTGCTTTATATATTTAGCAGAAATATCAAGCTCTTGCTGCTGTTTTGTAACCTGCTTTTTTAGTTTGATATTTTCTGCATAGAACATAGCTGTAATAAAAACAACTATTATCAATAATATTGCTATGATAAATTTCATTTTATCAGTTTATCCAATAATTTATTCAACTCATCTTTGGAAGAATAATAAAAACTAACTTTCCCTTTATCATTTTTATCCGATATCTTAACTTTCGCATTGAATTTCTTTTTCAAGTCTTTTTCATAATCTTTTAACTCAGGTTTTTCAATGATCTCTTTTTTCTTTTTAGAATGCGAAACCGATCCTGTTTCCTTTATTCGCTTAGCTTCTTCTTCTGCTCTTCGTACGGAAAGCTTATTCTTTATTATAAGCTGTGAAAATTTATCCCTAAGCTCTTCATCAACTTGTAAAATTGCTCTGGCATGACCGGATGATATTTGGTCATTCAATATCAATTGTTGTACATTTTCACTCAACTTTAATAATCTTATAAAATTGGTTATTGTTGCTCTATCCTTCCCGACTATCTCAGATATTTGTGCATGAGTAAGCTTGAATTCCTCATTCAATTGCTGGTATGCTTTTGCTTCCTCAATAGCTGTGAGATCCTCTCTCTGTACGTTCTCGATTATCGCAAATTGTAATTGCTCTTTTGGTGAAACACTGCGAATAATAACAGGTATTTCGCTGAATCCTGCCAGTTTGGAAGCTTCTAATCGGCGCTCTCCAGCAATAAGTTCATACTCACCTTCATCTTTAGTAGTTACAATAATGGGTTGAATTATCCCGTTCTCTTTCAGTGAATTTGCCAGTTCCTGTAATTTTTCGGAATTAAATAACTTCCTTGGTTGGAATCTATTAGGTTTTATCTTATCCGTTTTTATCGTAGTTATTCCGGTTGAGACATCAGTAGATTCCGGTACTGAACTTATCAGAGCTTCTAATCCTTTTCCTAATCTTGTCATCTTGCCATCACTTCCTTTGCTAATTGCAAATAGCTTTTTGCACCTGAAGATTTAATATCGTAATGGAAAATTGATTTCCCAAAACTTGGTGCTTCACTCAATTTCACACTTCGATGAATTATTGTACTGAATGCCTGTTCCTGAAAATAGCGTCTTACTTCTTTTGCTACTTGAAGAGAAAGGTTAAGTCTTCTATCGTACATTGTGAGTAAAATTCCCATAATATTCAAATCCGGGTTAAGCCCTTTTTTAATTAATCTAATTGTGTTAAGAAGTTGGCTCACGCCCTCAAGTGCATAATATTCACACTGAATTGGAATAAGCACGTCTGTGCAGGCAGTAAGTGTGTTTACTGTTAGCAAACCAAGCGAAGGGGGGCAGTCAACAATAATGTAATCGTATTCTTCCTTGATAGTTTCTAGGGCTTCTTTTAATTTGAATTCGCGTGAATATTCCTTTACCAGTTCAATTTCCGCACCACTAAGATCAACATTAGATGGAACTATATCCAGTTTATCTAATATAGGAGATTTTTTTATTACATCGCTTATTTTAACTTCACCTATAAGTGCTTCGTAAACATTGGGGCTATTTCCTTCCACACCTATTCCGCTGGATGAATTACCCTGAGGATCAAAATCTATTAACAATGTCTTCTTCTCATAAATTGCAAGGGCAGAGGCAATGTTTACAGCAGAGGTTGTTTTTCCAACACCGCCTTTCTGATTTACAATTGCAATAATTTTTCCCATGTTTTCTCCAGAATATTCAGCCGAGATCGTTTCCATCTCTGCTTATTTATTTATAGCTACATTTCAATAACAATTATTTTTCGCTCACCAATCGCAGAATGTGAAACATCGTGGATACTACGTTTTTTAAATTGCCCAATATCATCCATCAGCTTGCTTTTATACAAAATGATCTTGCCGTTATTCTTTATCAATTTGAATAAAGTACTCTTATATTTCGGCAAAATTTTCACTGATCTGCACACTATAACATCGAAAGATCCAAACCAACTGCTCTCTAAATCTTCCAACCGTGAAACAATCGTGAAACACGATGGCAAGTCAAGTGTTTTAATTATATCTTTTACTGCATTGATCTTTTTATGCGTAGAATCCAGCAGATACAATTCTGAGTTTGGGTAAACAAGATTCAATGGTATTCCGGGCAATCCGCCACCAGTTCCAAAATCCAATATTTTTTTATTGGAAAAGTCTACAATTTCAATTGGAAGAAGAGAATCTAAAAAGTGACGAGTCCAGTATTCTTCTTTTGGTGTTTTTCGCGATATGAGATTAACTTTGGAATTCTCTTCCCATAGTGCATCAAGAAATCGTTCAAACGAAATCATTAATTCATCTGCTTTATGCGGCAAATGTTTTTCTAAATATTTTCTAAAGATTTCTTTATTCATAAAATTCCTTTTGCGTAGATTTCAAAAGTACAATTGGAATGTCAAGTGCAAAATCTATGAGGTATAATATGCTGTTTTAATGCAAATTAATTAAATTATTTGACACGGACTCACTCATATTTGTAGAGTGGCTTCGATATTTATAGGAACACAATGAAGAATTTAGAAATAATGGTTTCGGGCAGGGTTCAGGGAGTATGCTATCGTGCATTTGTGTTACACAGAGCAAATGAACTAAACATAAAAGGATATGCAAAAAACCTGAGGAATGGGAATGTAAAGGTTATAGCTGTTGGAGAGGACAACAACTTGAACGTTTTTATTAACATGCTTAGAGAAGGTCCCTCCATGGCAAGGGTTGATAATATACAAAAAACTGAGATCTTAAATAGTGAAGTTTTCTCCGGCTTTAGCATTAAATACTAAAAATAGGAAAGGATAGATTGAAAATTAACAATTGGATTTTGCGAATGTTATGCTGCGGTATGTTAATTGCAGTATTTTCTTCTGTGTTCGCACTATCAAGCAATCCGTTGTATGTTACTCCTTCTGGAGATTATCATATAGTTAAAAAGGGGGAGACCCTGCAATCTGTTGCCGGACAGTATTCTCTATCGATTGAAAAAATTAAACTGTTTAATAATATGACTTCAGATCGTGTATTTATTGGGCAAAAAATATTTTTATATCCAAATCCACCAAAAAAACAGGAATTCGTGACCCAACGCAGAATCCCTAAAAAGGGCTATCATCTGGTTAAACAAAAAGAATCAATTCACCGCATTGCCAAAATGTATGACTTGAGCGTTTTTGATATCCTAGATTTTAATAATTTGAACACCTACAAACTTGAGCCTGGCAGGAAAATCATGTTAGTTGCAGGAAAAACAAAACCGGTAGAAATTCCAAAACCAATCGTAGAATCAACAACAACTGAAACAGGAAAACCAATTCCCACACATCCTACTATTACAAAACCAAAAACCAAACTGACCTTACCATTAAATGGTGAAGTTACTTCAGAATTCGGTTTACGTAACGGCAGACCACATAAAGGTATTGATATTGTTTCTGATAAGGGTAATCCTATTCATGCAGCTCTTAAGGGAAAGGTTGTTTATTCCGGAACTCAACGTGGTTATGGTAATGTAATAATTCTTGAGCATGATAATTATATTATGACTGTTTATGCACATAATGAAGCGAATCTTGTTAGATTGGGTGAGACGGTAAATAAGGGGCAGCCCATTGCTACAGTGGGGCAAACAGGAACAGCAAGTGCTCCGCATCTTCATTTTGAATACCGGGTGAAAGGAAAAGCAATTAATCCTCGTGAAGTGCTTCCCGGAATATAGCTAATAAAAGGAAACTATGGCAGATAAAAACAAATTGCTAAAGATCGGAGAAGTTGCAAAGCAACTTGGAGTTCATGATCAAACTATTAGGATGTATGAACGAAAAGGTTTGTTAAAACCCATCAGATCAGAGCATAATACAAGATTATTTACTAGAAATGATGTTACAAAAGTTACTACGATCATTACATTAACACTTGAACTTGGAATGAATCTCTCTGGTGTGAAAATTGTTTTTTCTTTAGCAAAAAAACTTAATATGAATAATGATGAACTTCTAGATTTTATTTATGATCATATTAGCGAATTTCAGGTTTGAAAAAACTGACAGGAATTACATGATGCACAGGATAAAACTGAAAAGGTTGAGAAGGAAGAAAAATAATTAGACGTAATCCCCTTGATCTTGTTGATCCAGTCAAAGAAAATTAGACAGGATTTACAGGATGAACAAGATAAAATGGAAAAGAGGAAAGTATAATGAAGGATCTTAAATATGCTGATCTTACCGATAAAATTATTGGTGCATGTTATAAGGTATATAATACATTAGGAAGCGGATTTCTTGAATCGGTTTATGAAAATTGTTTAATAATCGAATTAAAGAAGTTAAGATTACTTGTCGAAAATCAAAAGTCAATTCAGGTATTTTATGATGATCAGGAAGTTGGATATTTCATCGCAGATATTATTGTTGAAAATAAGATAATCTTAGAACTGAAGGCAATTAAAGAACTTGCAACAATCCACGAAGTACAACTTGTAAACTATCTTACAGCAACTGGAAAAGATGTAGGATTATTAATTAATTTTAGTAGTAAAGAAGTACAGGTAAAAAGAAAAGTAAGAGTTCTAAGTCAAAAGTGTTAGACAGGATTTACAGAATGGACAAGATAAAAACGGAAAGAATAATGTGAAAAGAGAAAAGACATAATCCCGTTGATCGTGTTTATCCCGTCTAAAGAAAAAGGAACAGGAAATGGCAGAAAACGTATTTAGTGATAAGGCATTGCAGAACTATCTCAATCAGATTGCCGAGATAGAGCCTTTGAGTAGAGAAGAAGAGCATGCGCTGGCAATTAAAGCCCAAAATGGTAATAAGGCAGCAATAGAAAAACTTGTTACTTCCAACCTTAAATTTGTTGTTAAAATTGCAGCGAAATATCAAAATCGCGGATTAACTCTTTCTGAACTTATCAGTGAAGGAAACATGGGGCTAATTAAAGCTATCGAGAAATTTGATCCTAAATTGCATAATAAACTTATTTCTTATGCCGTTTGGTGGATCCGGCAAAAGATACTTTTTGCACTTGCTGAAAAAACAACTGTTATCCGAATGCCGCTTGGAAAAGCGACACAAGTAAATAAAATTAAATATGCTAAAGATAAAGTTTTCAGTGAAACAGGACACAATGCAACTATTGAAGAGATCTCTGAGATCACAAATCTTGATGCAAATGCAATAAAAAAAGTTAGCGGTCAAACCAAGAATACGCTCTCAATTGATAATGCAGATTTTTCCAGAAACCACAGTAATGTTGCACTTAGTGATTTGTTAACCGATAGAAGTGAGATCGATCCAAAAACACTATACTATCGTGAGAAAGTAGAGGAAAGTATCGATAGATCTATAAGTGCTCTTGGTGCTCGCGAAGCCTATATTGTGAAACAGTATTTTGGTTTGGAAGGTGGAAGATCAAAGAATTTTGCACAGATAGGAGAAGAACTGGGATTATCCCGCGAACGGGTGAGACAGATACAAAAAGCAACACTAAAAAAAATTCTGGAAGACTCATACAGCGAAATTGATAATGACTTTGATAATTTATTGAATAGTTAATAATATTCTGATTATCCGTATTTATAAATCTTCATCTTCTAATATAATATTCTCCAAATGTATATCTTTCGTAATCCTTACATCACCCCTGATCTCAACATTATTACCAAAATAAACATCTCCGGTAACTATCAGGTTTTTGCATTTCTTCAAAGATGGAATTCCATTTGTAAATCGTTTTTCAAATTCATTAATATCATTATAGAACTCTTCGTTCAACTCAATATGCGGTACTTTGCCATACTCATTAATTAATTTCAGTTTATTCTCGCTGGTAAGTTCATAAGCATCACTTAGAATTGCCAGCATATCATTTGTTTTTTTCACCGGAGCAAATCTATCACGATGAACTATAATTGCCCGGGAATTTTTAAATACGCTTATTGCTGCTCCCATGGCAGATTCCACCTGATAAACTTTTTCTCCATCAACTTCCTTTTTGTTCAATATCATAGTGAGAGGCAGCAGATATCTAGTTTCATACAGCCGCTGTTTTAATGCTTTAAGATTAACCCAAAGATTGTTAGTATTAAAGTAGGAATATCTATTGATATCTTGAAATAGATCAACTTCGTTATCCGGACATTGTGCAGTTTCCCTTAGCATTAGCTGTCCTCTTTTTGACTGTGCCAGATGCCCACCTTTTTTATCCATTTCAGTCCGCTTACAAACTTCCATCAAGAACGGCAATTGCTCTTCAGCAAAATGTGCTAATATCTTCTCATCAATTACAGCGCCAAGATTATCCGAATTAGAAATAAATGCAAATTCAAATCCTTGCGTTATCAGATTATCCAGAACACCAGAAATTGCCAATGCAGTGTATATCTCACCATGCCCGGGAGGATTCCAATTAAGATTATCATTTTTGTTTTTTAGAGGTGAAAGATCGGTCAGTTTGATCTTTGGAAACTTATTTTGTACAAAATCTATCGGTATATGGGGAAGAGCTAACTCACTATATTTTTCTAAATAGGAAAGTGAATCTGTTTGGGTATTAAAGCTGTGCATTAATATCAGTGGAATATCTTTACCTGAGTCTTTTCGTAGTTGTAATATCTGCTTTGCAATAACATCCAGAAAATTATTTTCTCCTTTAATTTTAAGAAGTGTTTTTGCCTTCTTCAGGCCCATGCTCGTACCAAGTCCACCATTCAGTTTGATCACAGCAAGGTTTTCTAATGGGGGGGATGCGGCAGATTCCAGACTATCATAATCTATAAGATTTTCATTTGCAGGTGGCTCTATTTCTGCTTCCGAAAGCGTTCCGGTAGCGCCTTCAAGAATTTTATAGTAAGCATTAGAAAACGACTGAATCACCAGATCTTCTAATCCCTCTTTGGTCATTATTTCTACAAATTCGCTTAAGTAACTTTTCACACTTCTATCCAAAACAAATTTAAAGATTTATCTTCTTGGCTATTGAGATATTCTTCTTCCTGTTTCCATCTCTATTGCGGTTGATGATCAATTCTCCCAGAAGCCCTATCGAGAAGAATTGCAATCCGATTATCATTAAAAGTGTTCCCAAATAAAGAAGTGGGCGATTATACAATGGAATGCCAAAACCTAATTTCATAATAGAAAGGTATAGGGCAATAATGAATCCTACAAAACCAAATCCAAAACCGATTCTGCCAAATAAATAGAGAGGACTATGAATATATCCTGTTACGAGTTTAACAGTGAGAAGATCTAGAAATCCACGTAAGTATCGTTCTGAGCCATATTTGGTTTTTCCGAATTCTCTTTTGCGGTGATGAACAGGGATTTCTGCAACTTTGAATCCCAAGGAGTTAGCCAGTGCAGGAATGTATCGATGCATTTCTCCATAAATATCAAGTTCATTAATTACTTCTTTTTTGTAAGCTTTATATCCGCAATTATAATCGTGCAGTTTTAATTTAAAAGTATTTGAAGTAACTTTATTATAAAGTTTTGAAGGCCATGTTTTGGAGATTGGATCTTTCCGTTTTACTTTCCAACCTGTAACCATATCGTATCCTTCATCAAGTTTCTTTATAAATTGCTCTATCTCTTTCGGATCATCCTGCAGATCTGCGTCCATTGTGAAAACGATGTCTCCTTGCGTAGCTTCAAATCCTACATTCAAACCGGCTGATTTCCCAAAATTCTTTCTGAGTTTAATGATCTTAACCTTGTTGTCAGCAGCAGCTAATATCTGTAATATCTTAAAGCTCTTGTCAGTACTTCCGTCATCAATAAAAATTATCTCATATTCATATTCTTTGATATTCTCTATGATCTCAGAATACAATTGCTCTAAACTATCTTGTTCATTAAAAACTGGTATCACAAATGATAATTTCATTTTTCCATCCTTACATTTTGCTCATTTAAACAAAGCCACTAAAAGAACATATTCACAAAACTCATAACCAATCCGGAAACTATTGGGATCTTAATATTATCGTCAATGGGGATCCTGGAAAATTCTGCAACTGTCGCCGTAAAGGCACCTATTAGGGCTACTACCGGATTTAGAAAGAGAAGTCCAAAAACAAAACATCCGGCAAAACAGGCTAAGCTTCCTTCTAAGCTTTTACTTGTATTTAGTATTTTTCTTTTACCTAATGGAATTCCTACAAGTGCAGCCAAAGTATCTCCGATTGCCAAAAAAGCAAGAGAGACAACTGCAATTTCAGCGGGGAAAAAGCCAATACACAATACCGCAGAGATCATCAAATATGTTGCGCCGGTAAAATTGTGGATCTCGTGTTTTCGCAACAAAATTCCAACTAAATTATAAAAGATACGCTTAAATGTTTTATGCTCAATTCTTGCAATCTCGATGATTAGTGCAGTAACGGTAAGTGGGATCAAAACCAAGAACATTAATTTCCGGTTATAATGAAAAATAAAATAATAAGAAAGAGGCAGTAATATCGAGCTTACATGAAATGATTTTCGAAATAATTCTTTCTTCTGTTTTTCGATCATTTCAGTTTTATTTTACTCACAACAAATGATTTTGCAACATCCAGCATCAGCTTAGGGTCTCCTTTTACTGCTTCTGTGAATAGTGCTTTTAGGCTAAATTTATCTGACGGTATCTTTTTACAGAAGCTTACTAAATTATTAAATCTTTCATCTGTCATGAAGAGGAATTTTTCTTTCATTGAGTGCATTACTTTTTGTGTATTCCCTAGTGTCTTGTCCCATTCCTTGCGGTATTTTTTTAGGAATTTTGCATCGAATTGCCCCTTCTTTACAGCCTCTGCAGCAACCTTTCCGGCAATACTCGCAGCTATCATTCCTTGAACAACTCCACCACCGGTTATGGGGTTCACTTGTCTAGCGGCATCACCAACCAACATAATATTATCTCGAACAATTTCTTTCAAAGTTGCTGAAGTTGGAACTCCTCCATACATAGTATAAGTAATTGTTGCATCCGGGAATCTCCTGGCTACAAATTCATCAAGGAATTCTTTGGGGCCTTTTTCATGAGAAAGGTGCCCTGCAATTCCAATACCAACATTTGCAGTACTATCAGATTTTGGAAAGATCCATACATATCCGCCGGGTGATACTTCATTCCCAAAATAAAATTCACAAGTATCTTTTTTTATATCGAGCCCAGCCAAAGTATATTGCACACAAGTGTCTATATCTCTGAGGGCTACGGCGGTGTTTATTCCTGCCCATCTTCCCACGCGGGATTCTGTACCGTCTGCTGCGATAACTATATCACATTTTACTTCTCGTGTTTCTCCCATATAACGGTATTTTACACCGGTTATTTTATCGTTTTCTTTTATCAGGTCCACAGCATTTGCTTTTGTAATTAACCGTGCTCCATGTTTTGCGGCAAGTTCGCAAAGTGCTGTATCAAATATTCTTCTTTCCAAAACGTAGCCAACTCCATTATTATGCATTAATGCACTTTCACCATTTGGAGATGTAAGTTTTGCAATGTCAATCTGTGTAGCTATCCAACGCTTATCTATATCAATAAATGGAGCAATGCCGTTATGTGAAACACCTTCCGCACAGCGTACAGGAATTCCCGGTTCTCTATCGCGTTCCAACATAAGAACAGAAGCACCGTTCTCTGCTGCAAATCTGGCGGCAACACTTCCTGCCGGTCCGGCTCCGATCACAACAATATCATATCTATCTTTTACCATTATTCACCTTCCTCGATCGCTTTTGCAGGACACACTTTTAAACAGTTCATGCAGCTAGTGCAAATATCGTTATCGATCTCAACTTTGAACTCAGAAACTGTTATTGCATCCACGGGGCATACAGCAACGCAGGTTCCGCAAATATCACATAACTCATGTATAATTTTCATAATATATTTCTCCATTTATAACATATAGATCTTTTCTCTGTAGTCTATAGATTTAAAAGATGAATCTCTAAAAGTAAAAACAATATTGTATGGTACTTCCTGTTCCATCCTATTATTCAGTTTTTTAAATTGCATTCTTTGATCATCACGTTGAGGCAGATAATCTAGAAGCAGGAATTTCGGTTCAGGATTACCCTGCCCAAATGGCTGCAAAAGATTATAATCCATTTGAATATATTCGTTGAACTTATCCAGTTCCCTACTATTGATAACAGCATCAATTTCGATTCTTTTATTCTCCTCAATAACTGAATGTTTCAAGTTAATATACTCTTTAAATTTATTAATAAATTTGTCTACTTCACTGCTTCTCATGGTGAATCCGGCAGCTTTCGCATGACCACCATATTGAATGAGATGTTCTCGGCCATAAGTAAAAGCATCCACCAAATTAAAACCATCTGTCCCTCGCGCTTCTCCAACCGCTATTCCATTTTTATTCTTAATGAAAATTACTGGAATTTTATGTTTTTTTGTTATAAAAGAAGCGGAATAACCCAGAAGTTCAAATGGAATTTGATGATCGAGATCCCTAAACACATAAGAATTTTCCAATGATTGGGGTATTTTGGTTCGAATATAGCGGTGAATGCCTTCGAGTTTAACTTCATATGTTTTTTGTTGACTCTGCATTTCGGCAACGATCACATCTTTTTCTTTATTGTGAGTTACTAGCAATTTCATGCTTTTATGTTCACCGTCTTTACCCCTACCGTTAGAAAGTAATTTAATGATGTAGTGGATATTGTTCATTCTTTGAGAATAATTGATCCCCTGCTCAAGATAAGGATTTAATTTATAAAGTGTGTTATCATCAAAAGTGCTCCATGTATCCAGTACTTCTTTTACAAAGATCCTATTAACATCCAATAGGGGAACTTTATCTGAAATGCTGCCCACTGCCACCCAAAAAAGATAGTTCCTGTCATCCGTAATCCCGGTTAGTTCAGAAATTCTTTTTATCAAGAAATATACTACGCCAACACCAGCTATCATATCAAATGGGAACTTGCAACCTGTCTGCTTGGGATTGATAATCGCCAGGGCGGGTGGAAGAAGACTTTCCAACACAATATGATGGTCAGTAACAATAACATCACATCCGAGTTCCATGATCTCTGTAATTGCTTTCTTGCAAGAAACACCTCCATCCACTGTAATTACCAGATCGAAATCTTCCTCTTTTATTTTATCAATAAAATTCTGCTGAATTCCATGATCGTCTATAAGTCTGTTGGGAATGTAATAAAAATGATTTTGGGAGCCAAGTTTTTCTAAAAAATCATATAAAATGTATGTAGCTGTAATACCATCTACATCATCATGTCCATAAATAATGATCTTTTCTTTTTTCTGAACTGCCTTAATGATTCTATGAGCGGCGATATCAATATCTTTGAGCAAAGATGGATCCGGTATATCGTTCATCGATGAGTGAATAAAGGAATCATTTATTTTCCGATTCTCTCTTATCTGTTCAAAAATTGTATCTTTATCAGAATGTTTGTAGCTCCACCTGAATTTCATTAAGTTGTTACCTGTCCTCATCAGCTTTAGGAATTTCACGATGTTCAATTCTTTTGTAACGTTTTTTAAAAATATCAAATCCGGTTATTCCAAATGAGAACATTAAAGATTCATCACTGAGTCCATGCTTGTCCACATCTCCGCGCATCGTATATGTAACAGCAAATTCAATTTTTTTATTAGGAGATTTTAAGGGAACTGAGGAACCAAAGGTGAATGCTTTTTCAATTATTTTTTCATTATTTACATCGAATGGGAGTTCGCGGTAATACCCACCTATTCTTAACGGGATCTTCTCATACCAGGAGCCATAACCACTAAGAGGATCATAAGCAAATCCCAAACCAAGTTTCAAAGTGTTCTTGTCATAAGTATCGGTATCTTGCCAAAGTTGATAATATCCATCAACAGAAGCTTTGTACTTTTCCATGAATTTCCAGGTGATCCCTCCTGATACTTGCGCAGGAACTTCAAAAAGAAAATCATCCTCTAAGCTTAATGTGTCTGCATAAGGAGTGTGACCATATTTATAGGTTATGCCTCCTTCAAGTTTTACATTAGAAGAATAGGCTGCGCCCATAGAAACTTTACCGATCTTTTTAGAAAACCCAACTGTGAATCCAGGGTTTTTATAAATTTTTTCTATCTCATATTTTGCATCAGCATAATCATTATCTTCAAAATCAAGTTTCCAATAGCGAATACGGTGACCCAGATAATAATTCATCGCAACTCCAATGTTTACAAAGGAACTTTTATATGCATACACCATGTCTGCTTTATACAATGAAGTACTCAATCTATTAACTTCGGAATATTGCAATGTATCACTGAAACTAATGAACTCAAGCTCTTTTGAGTTCTCAATATTTCCGGATGCAATAGAATTAAAACTAAAAGCAAATCTATGGTTTTTTATTGGAATTGCCATTGTGAAATAAGGCATATAAATACCATCATCACGGAATTCATTATTTTCCGAATCTTTGTACCACATATATCCGAGTGAAGTCGCAGTAGAGAATAACACATTATTCGTTGTTGCGGCTATTGAGGGATTATGGAAATTTGGATTAATTCGGAAAAGATCGGCAGATCCGGTTTCACCCATTCCAACACCATAAACATCATTTCCATAATATTCAAGCGGCATTCCATCAAACGAGAAAATTGAATTTCCTGTTAGTAAAACAGCCATCAGCAAGAACACTAGTATTAATTTGTATTTCATTATAGCTCCTGATTTATATATATTATTTAACTATAACAAAAAAATTAACATTCTTTTCTTTGTCAATTTTAAGTTGGAATGTGAAGTAAACATTCAGTATGATTAATTTTCATGTATATTAAATTAATCATTATGATATTTGCTTTTAAAGAAGTTTATTCTGCCACCACAATAATACCTGTTCCTATTTTGTTTTTATTGTAATAATCTAATAACATAAAACCAAAAGAAATAGGGTAGAATAGAATATAATAAATTGGAATAAATATGGTTAATATCTTTGATTTTGATATAATTGAAAGTGGAACTTTAAGTGCTAATTTCCAATAGATCTGTCCAAATTTTCCGTACGAATATTTAAACGACTTAATTATGAAACCTGCGTTTTCTAACTTGGTGTAAATATCTTCTTTGCTGTAACCCGGCCGCACATGTTCTGCTGTGAATTTGGCCGATTCATCAAAATTGCTGGGAGATGAAATTATTAGTTTTCCACCTTTATTTAATACATTTCTAAAATTTTGTAATACTTGTACATCATCTTCGATATGTTCCAAAATATCTATAGCAACAATTAGATCAAATTTTTCTTTTGGTGTGTATTTTGTTAGATCTGCTTGCTGGGCTGTAAAATCCTCCCAGTCAACTTTTTTTGCATAATGAGCAAATGAATCCATGTAATCTGTTTTGAGATCAACTGCATGAACTCGTGCTTTTTTAAATTTTTTCAAAATGAAATAGGAATATTGTCCAAAACCGGCACCGGCATCATAAAACCGTAATAGCTTCTGTGTTGAAAAATGTTTTTTTATTTCTCGTTTTACATACCACTGCCGCAATAGCAACATATCCAAAATCAGATAGAACAGTTTTCTAAAAAAAGGAAATTTATCTATTACTAATGCGAATTTATCTTTTACTTTATCGTATTTCATTTACAAAATACTCCTGCAGGCCCATAATCCACCAGAAATATTTATATCGGGTTTTGTAATTATATAAACCGGAAACTGAATTAGAAGCTGCTGCCTGATCAGGCAATTATGAAATTCTTTCATTAAGTCACTTTGATGAATAAATTCTGCATTCTTTATAGTAGAAGCTCCGCAAAGATAAATTCCACCGTAAGGTTGTATCATCAATGCCATTGCTTGAATTACTCTACCCACACTTCTGTAAAAAATATTGAGTGCTTCGACGGCATATTTATCACTTTTACTAACTGCTAGTGATGCAATATCTGAGGCTTCTTTTTCTACTTTTCCGATTCCCTCTAATTCTAATATTGCATAATAGGTTTCGCTTAATCCCTTTCCTGAAACAAAATCTTCAAAATTCAAAAAGCTTCTTTCTAGTTTATTGGAAAGAATAATTCTAATTATCTCTGCATGCCTTTCATCAAAAGATGGAATTTGGATATGTTGGATTTCAGAAGATAGTACATCTTTTTTATTTTCACCGGAATGCGCAGTGAATTCTATTATGCTTGCAGTTCCAAATCCAGTACCGGGGGCAATTACAAGTTTATTATTGATGCGGTTCTTGGCGGGGAGATCCGGTTTATATAGAATTTGACATTTATACGAATTCATTTCACCCTTCTCTTCCATTTCCAAAATCCCATATCCTGCCATTTCCATATCATTAACCATGACCGTTTTACTTTTTGGAAATCCCAATTCGATCAGATCTTCCAAAATTATAGTGGGAGTGTTTTTCCAATTTGTTATCTTTACTTCACGATGATCTATAACCGCTCCAGCAAAACCTATAATTCCGTTTGTTATATCTATCCCGGGGTTAAAACTGTTCAAAGAAGATTTAATGAAATTCTTTAGTTCTTCTTTGGAGCTGATCTTCTGTATGAATTCTTTAGATAAGAGATCGATCTTTCCTTTCTCAATTATTTCTGCTCGCAGGCGGGTATGAGTACCGCCAACATCAATAGAGATATTTAATTTTTTCATGATTAGCTAAATGCAATAATCAATAACATGAGTCAATAAAAAATAATTGCCATTAGCCAAAAATCAAAAGCTTAGTTATTATTTCAATTCATGTTATATTGCTCATAATCTTTATAAGAAAAAATATTTATTGACTAATAGTCCACAAGTGGAATATTACGTACCTGAAACATAAGGAGGTTGAGAAAATGATCTTTTCTAATGCAGAGCTGATGTTGATGCAGCTTATCTTTGAAAGCCCCAATAAAACAGGATACGAAATAAACAATTGGGTGAAGAAACTTAGCTATAATAGATGGGCAGGTGTCGGAAAGACTTCAGTTTATAATGGTTTAAACAAGCTTATCTCAAAAAAATATTTAACTTCCCATATAAACTCCAAAAAAACCGGAAAAGGTCCTCTCCCAACCTGTTATAATATTACCAAAAAAGGAATAGAGACCTTGAAGCAAGACATGCTGAAAACTATTCAGACCGCCAGAGAACGAGATCAAAGGTTTGATCTTATTATCTCTGCAATTCACCTACTACAAGATGTTGAAATATTAGAGGCATTTTCTATAAGAAAAAATTTCTTAAGCAAAGAATATAGCAGACTCTCTGCGGATTATGAAGAACATAAAGACTGCATTCCTGATGGTGGGAACTTGCTTTATGAGAGAATGTTGATGTCACTGAAAAATGATCAGGATTTTACAGATCTGATATTGAAGCGTTACGGCAATTAGGGAGAAGAAGATGAAAATAATGATATTAGTTTTAATTCTAATTTCTTTCTCCTTTCTATATGCAGATTGGGAACTTTTATCATCAGGAGTTGGAGATAATCTATATGGTGTAAATTTCACGGATAACAACAATGGTTATGTTGTCGGTTGGGGAACCAGTTCCGGTGCTGTCGTTCTTAAAACAACAGATGCCGGCGCAAATTGGAGTTCAACGACACTGGCAAATGGTGCTTTTGTTTTTTCCGTTACATCTACAAATACTAATAGTATTTATGCTGCCGGATGTTTGAATGGAGGAGCTTCTGGGGCTGTTTTTAAAAGCAGTAATGCTGGAGGAAACTGGACCTACACATCGCATCCAACTACTTACGGATTGTATGATGTTGAATTTGCAGATACACAAATAGGATATGCTTGTGGCTGGCTGGGAAAAATTTATAAAACAACAAATGGTGGAACTAGTTGGTCCACATTGAATTCAGGATCCAGTAATGTTTTACGCTGGATGAGCGTTGTGGATGAGAACAATGTTTTTATAGTTGGCGGGTCAAATTGGAATAATCCTAATTTGCTTTATAAAACTACAAATGGCTCCAACTGGTCTTATGTAGCTTCGTTTGCTGGAGTAGTTGGTGGAGTTCATTTCTTCGATGCAGACACCGGTGTTGTTGCCGGTGGAATTTCCTGGGAAGAAAAATACTCAAGTAATGCAGGATTGTTCCAAACTATATATTTTACAGATGGCGGAATTGGATGGGCATGTGGGAATAATGGCAGGGTTGCTAAATCTGTAGATTTTGGCGAAACATGGATCGAACTCGACTCAGTGAGCCCTTCTACGACATTATTGGGAATTTACGCCACAGAAACTCATCTATTTGCCGTAGGAGAAAATGGCCGAATATTTCGTAAGGAAATAGAGACAATACTTGATGCGGATTTCGATGCCGAACCAGTTTTAGGTGAAGCACCACTTATTGTGCAATTCACTGATGAAACGGTTGGAGAACCCTCATTTTGGTACTGGGATTTCGATAACGATGGAACAACTGATTCTATTGAGCAACATCCTATCTGGACCTATACTGAGCCGGGAACATATTCCGTTCTTTTAACTGTATATGACGAGACACAAACTATCATGGATAATGAGCTAAAAAATGATTTCATCGAAGTGACATCAACGGGTGTTAATAATGTTTACGTTCCAGAATTTGAGATGACAAACTATCCCAATCCATTTAATCCCAGTACAACAATTTCTTTTGAAATCACAAGTTTAGATGAAGATATTCAATTAGAGATATTGAATTTGAAAGGACAATTAATAAAGGAATTTGAAATTAGTAATTTACAATTAGGAGTTAACAAAGTAGTCTGGAACGGAAGAGATAATTCCAATATATCAGTCTCCAGTGGAATTTATTTTTATAAAATAAAAAATGGAATTTATACTAGTAGTAATAAAATGATACTGTTAAAGTAGGAATAAAACTTGCGTTAAAGTATTGTGTGTATAAAAAAAGGAAAGGCAAAATTAAAAGGAGGACGTAGAATGAAAAAGAAATTATTTTTAATTAGTTTACTTCTTCTCATGACTTTATCAGCTTTTGCTGTTCAAAGGTATGTTGTTGGAGAAGTGTTTACTCAAACATGGTGAGGTTACTGTCCTATGGCGCGGGCCGCGCTAGCAACTATGTGGGATGATCCTGCAACTTATCCATACTTAATTCCATTGATCTGGCAGGGTGATGGACCAAATCCAAGCCCTGGTTACGGCACTAGAGGTAGTATGTATGGCGTCAGTGGTATTCCACACTGCCAATGGGGAGGAAGCCAAAGTTATATAGGAGGCGGTACAAGCACACTTCCTGCTTATATCAACTTGTATAACAGCATCTCTGCTCAAGATAGTCCGGCAGAAATGGTTCTTGAATTAAATTCCAACGCACAAGGGCAACTTGCATTTCTTTTGGATGTCACTTTAACAGGTGATATCACTACTACAAATAATCAAATAGTATATGTTCTTACACACGATTGGGAACCAGGACAATCACCGGATTATTTTGCATCTGTAATTTTGTATGAGCAAGAACCGTTCGACTTAACTTCAGCAGGGCAAACCGGAAGTTACGAATATGCTTTTGATATGCCACCAAACTGGGATCTTGCGAAAATGAAAGCAATTGCCATGATTCAAACATTCAGTGGAAATAACCAGATCCATCAGGCTGCAATTACTGATTTCACAGGTCTGCTTCCTATGTTCACTACAAATGTTACAGAAGGTCCAGCTCATCTTGGGGTTCAGTTTACTAACAACTCATTTCCACTGACAGGAATAGATAGCTGGGAATGGGATTTTGATGGTGATGGCATTTTTGACAGCACCGAAGAAAATCCTTATCATCTCTATACGGAACCTGGAATATATGACGTAACTCTCATAATTGAAGTTGATGGAGAATTCGCTGAAATTACAGTTACCGATTATATTACTGTAACAGATGGCTCATTAGTTAGTGGGAATCTATCTGGAGTATGGGTACCGGATTTCAGTCCATACACAATATCCGGTGATATAACTATTGCAGAAGGTGATGAACTGGTAATTAATCCTGA
>CAZOCS010000007.1:0-42219 GCA_964578365.1 uncultured Candidatus Cloacimonadota bacterium | reverse complement strand
TTTTAATAGCTTTTTCCCTGCACCTTTATTTCTATATTCTGGAGTGATAAAAATATCCTCAAGATACAAGCCATTTTTATCACTCCAGAATATAGAAATAAAGGTGCAGGGAAAAAGCTATTAAAACATCTGGCAAAAATTGCAGTTTCAAAAGATTGTGGTCGGTTCGAGCTGAGTGTATTAGATTGGAATGAAGCAGCTATTAGATTTTATGAATCAACCGGAGCAAAACCGCAAAGTGAGTGGGTGATATACCGTTTGGAAGACCAAGCACTCAGGGATTTTGCTGATGAGTAACTCAAATAAAATTAAAATCCTTCATTTGATCAGTCAAAGACCAAGTTCAACCGGAAGTGGAATGTATGTACAAGCCATGGTCCGGGAAGCTGCATTGTGTGGATATGACAATTATCTGGTGGCAGGAGTTCGTTCAGATAATTGTGATGAAATGGAATTTATAGAGCAGGATAAAACAATGCTTGTAAAATTTCATAATGCAGATGTCTCGCATCATATCCCGGGTATGAGTGATGTTATGCCTTATGAAAGTGTTCGATTCTGCGATCTTTCCGAAGAGGAATTATCTAAATATGAAGCTGCTTTTTCTAAAATACTTCAGAAAGCTGTTGATAAATTCAAACCGGATATAATTCATAGTCATCATCTTTGGATAGTGAGTTCTCTGGCACGTCAACTTTTCCCCAAAATACCCTTTGTAACCAGCTGTCATGGAACTGATCTGCGTCAGTTTCAAAATTGTGCTCATCTTCGGGATAGAGTATTGAAAGGATGTAAACGAATTGATACAGTATTGGCATTGAGTAAAGATCAAAAAGATGAGATTATCCGCCTATATAACATACTACCAGAAAAAATTGAAATCACAGGTGGTGGATTTAATAATGATCTCTTTTATCTGGAAATTAAGCCAAAACCAGATCCGGTACAATTGAACTTCGCCGGAAAACTCAGTAATGCTAAAGGAGTACCCTGGTTATTACGTGCTTTAAGGGAGATCAGTTTCCCAAACTGGCAATTGCAGTTAGTAGGCAGCGGCACAGGAGAGGAAAAAGAACTTTGCTTAAAACTGGCAAAGGAAATGGGAGATAAAATTATTATTCACGGTGCAATTCCTCAAGAAAAATTAGCAGAACTAATGAGACGGTCTCACATTTTTATACTACCATCTTTTTATGAAGGATTAGCTCTTGTTATTCTTGAAGCTTTAGCCAGCGGCTGCAGGATCGTAACTACAGATCTTCCGGGAATCAAGGAAATTCTTGGTAATTACGAAACAGATTTTATTAATCTGGTAAAAATACCACGGTTACGCAATACAGATCAACCCTACAAAGAAGATGAAGATAAATTTGAACAAGATCTAAAAGATACTATCCAACAACAGATATTCGCCGCACAAGAATATCCGCAAATTGATCTGACATCAATTCAAAGTAAGATAGATTCATTTACATGGAGAGGTGTATTTGAAAAAGTAAAAGAAGTATACTTACAAATTTTGAGCTAATAATTTATTACTAAAATCAATATTTTATTCTACTTTTAATCTATCATTTGTCTTGACACTAAAATTATCAGAAAACCTGTTTGTATTTAATACATAATATTTTATGATTGTTTTAGGAGGATATTATGATTGATAAAGTTCATCAACACATCATGAATGATTTGCAACAAAGCTCACGAACCGATACAATTTTTGTTGTGACTGCTGTTATTTTCAACCTTATAGTACTGGCTATTAATTCTTCAGTCGCCAGTAGTGCAGCTTCTGAGAAGGCTAGCTCAAGTGATGATTTTGTGCTTATTGCTTTCATTATCATGGCGCTTATCGTAAACAGTATATCAATTGTGGCCTTATATGCTGGAAAAAACGTCAGGAATAAGCTACTAAAGGGTTTATTATCTATGTATCGGGATAACGAAGTAGACAAATATTATGACTTTTCACTATTGACCGATTATAGCAAAAGGTATTTTCTCTTCACAGCAATCGTATTATGTCTTGCAATAACTTCTGTCTTAGTACCCATAGTCATTCGTTTCTTATGATCATGTACTAGAATAATTTGCATACTTATCCTAAGAAACTCAGAATTAATCTAATTCCAAATTCCTAATTGCTTTAAAACCGCCTAAGCGCTTGTGAAAAAATAATCTTGACGTTTTCGACCGAAAAACGGTATTGGTCGAAAAAGTATTGGAGATTTAATAGATGGATGATAAGAAGAAGAGGATAATTGAGATTGCAGAACAGCTTTTTGCGCAATATGGCTTCCTTAAGACAACAATGGAAGATATTGCTAATAAAGTGCATATGGGCAAATCCTCTGTCTATTATTATTTCAAAAGCAAAGATGACATCTTTGCTGAAGTTATCCGTAAAGACACACGTATTTTCCAGCAAAAACTGGATGATGCCGTTAGGAATGCCAATACTCCTGAAGATAAGATAAGAGCATATGTTATAACTAGAATGACTCATCTGCAGGATCTTAGTAAATTCTATTCAACTCTTACAGATGAATATCTTGATCACTATTTATTTGTGGAAGAAGTGCGGAAAGATTTCTACGATTATGAAAGCACAATTCTAAAAAACCTGCTGGAAAAAGGAGTTGAACAGAAATGCTTCCATGTGGATGATGTTGTAACAATTTCCCGGATGATATCGATTGCAATTAAGGGATTGGAGTTTCCACTCTTTGTTGAAACTAAAGATTATGATCCGGTGGAAGAGAGTAATGATATGCTTGATGTGATTTTCAATGGAATAACAAATCATTAAATTTTTTTATTTATAATTCGACCGATAGACGAAAAGAGTCGAAAAGAAAGTTTATGGAGGAGAGGAAATGTTTCCAAAATTAAAAATAGGTGAATTTACTGCACAAGTTCCAATTATTCAGGGTGGAATGGGAGTAGGAATATCTCTTTCTGGTTTAGCTGCTGCAACGGCGAATGAAGGTGGGATAGGAGTAATATCATCAGTAGGGTTAGGATTGTTGGAGAAGGTAGATAGAAAGAGTTACCGCAGAGATAATTTAATTTGTCTGCGAAAAGAAATCCGCAAGGCAAAAGCAATGTCGGATGGAGTGATCGGGCTTAATGTTATGGTTGCTGTATCCGATTATGATGACATTGTGAAAGCAGCTATAGAAGAAGAGATTGATATTTTGTTTTTAGGAGCCGGATTGCCACTTAAAATCCCGGAAGGGATAACATTAGAGTATTTAAAGTCTGTAAAAACTAAAATCGTTCCCATTGTATCTTCGGATAGGGCAGCAAAATTGATCTTTCAAAGTTGGGAAAAGAAATACGACCACATTCCAGATGCAGTTGTAGTAGAAGGGCCAAAAGCGGGTGGTCATCTTGGTTTTAAAGCGGAACAGATAGACGATCCTCAATTTGCTTTGGAAAATATCATTCCTAAAGTTATCGAGATCATTGAGCCGTTCAAGCAACGCTTTGGTAAAGAAATTCCGGTAATTGCAGCCGGTGGTATTTTCGATGGAGAAGATATTTACAAGTATCTTGAGATGGGTGCTGCCGGTGTTCAGATGGGAACTCGATTTGTAGCAACGAATGAATGTGATGCCGATATTAAATTTAAAGAACAGTTTGTAAATTGTACAGAAGATGAAATTGGAATAATCAAAAGTCCGGTCGGGTTGCCCGGCAGAGCTATAATTAATAATTTCCTTAAAGATGTAACCTCTGGTATAAGGATACCATTTAGCTGCCCGTGGAAATGCTTGAAAACATGTAAGATGAAACAATCTCTATATTGTATAGCAGATGCCTTAATGAAGGCTAAGATCGGAAATTTAACAAATGGATTTAGTTTTGCAGGTGCTAATGCTTACAGAATAAACCAGATAGTTTCTGTAAAAGAGTTAATTGAATCACTTCGTATAGAATTTGAGGAAGCTATATCAAGGTTGCAGGGTAAGAAATTAGCCCTAATGATTGATTAATTTAATATTCTTTATCAAGATCTACAATATTAATCAGATTGTTTTCGGCTTTTGCATATTTTGTGATATTCTCAATTACTATATCCCATCTGTGCAGATCGTCAAATGGTGATGCTGCCCTGTGTGGTGATAGAATGATATTATCTAATTCATGGAATGGATATTTAAAAGGGAATTTTCTATTTTGTTTATCCGGTATTGGATCATAATCGTACCAGACATCAATTGCAGCACTTTGTATCAACTTATTCTGCAATACTTTATAGAGATCTTTCTCATTAATTATTTGTCCACGGCTGAGATTGATAAGAATTCCGTTTTTACCCAGCATCATAAGTTCTTCCAATTTAAGCATATCTTTGGTTTTGGAAGTGAAAGGAATTGCGCATATTAGTATATCTATTTGTTTTAAAAATTTATGCAAATCATTAATTTCTGTGTAATCATTTTTAAGGAATTTGATATCGTCAGAAAAACCTTGCAACATCGTATGAATATGTCTATTCACATGTCCATAACCAAGCAAACCGATCCTTCTATATCGCAAAGGAATTGATTTTGCTTGAGCATCTCCAAATCTCCATTTACCTTCTTTCATCCAAAGGTGGTGGGGGATTATCTTATTTGTTAGTGAAAGAAGTAATGCAACACCATGCTGAGCAGTGAAATAAGCATTGCCATGTCCATTGATTAAACTAACTTGTTTGGTTCGAGCTATCTCTTTGAAAAGTGAAACCAGGTGCTGAATACCAGCACCCGGATTAATAAAAAACTTTAGTTTTTCAGCCTTCTCAATTAGTTCTCTAGTTGGTCTCCAGCCAATTATCATGCGAACATCAGGACATAACAAGAGTAGATTTTCTTCATTAATATTATCTGGAAAGATCAAGCGGATATTCTTAATACCTGATAATCCTTCCAGAAGATATTTTTTAAGCTCATCCTCAACTTTCCAGATGAATAAGATCTTTATAACATCTATTGAATTACATTTCACGATCAGTTAGCACTACTATTGTCTAATGTTTTTTACAAAACTACTTTACTTCCAGCAATTCTACATCAAAAATAAGATTAGCATTGGGGGGAATCACCCCTCCTACACCTCTTTCACCATAACCAAGATCAGCAGGAATAATAAGTCTTACCTTATCTCCTACTTTCATTAAGGCAACTCCTTCATCCCAGCCTTTGATAACTCTTCCCATTCCCAAAATAAAACTGAATGGCTGATCTCTTTTAACAGAAGAGTCGAAAATAGTTCCATCTTCAAGATAACCCGTATAATGTACATTTACAGTATTTCCAGCAGCGGCTTTGATACCAGCACCTTCCTGAACTAAAATATATTCCAATCCGGATGCTGTTTTAGACCTTACTTTTCCTTCAATATCAAATTCTTCTATTTTTACCACCGGCAAAATCTCCAGAAGTTCAACTTCAAAAATAAGAGTAGCATTAGGAGGAATTACTCCTCCGGCACCCCTTTCTCCATATCCTAGAGTTGCTGGGATCTTTAAGACAGCTTTATCTCCTACGTGCATCAATGCTATTCCTTCATCCCAACCTTTTATCACCATTCCCACTCCCAGTTCAAATACAAAAGGTTCATCTCGATCTAAGGAACTATCGAATTTGGTCCCATCCTCTAGTTTACCTGTATAATGTACTTTTACTCTGTTTCCTGCTGTTGCCCGTTCTCCTCTTCCTTTCTCAGTGATCACATATTCCAATCCGGAATCTGTTTTCGTGTAATTCATTTCATTTCCTTCTGGAACACTAAATAAATTTATCGAAACAATGGTCGCGATAATTATCAGCATTAGTATTTTTTTCATTTTTTTCTCTCCTTGTTAAGAATCGATATTGCGGTGATGCCTCTTCATAGAAGAACAGCACTTTAGATCTTTTACCTCAGCAAAATGATTCCATTATTTATTATTTTTTTTTTGAATTAACTATTCATTAAATGTTTTAATTTTGAAATATCCATTTTTAAAATTAATATTCTCTATATGTACAATCTCTGTATTATCCTTTAGAAATTGCTGCAAGAAAAAAGTGAGTACAGGGTGTTCGTATTGTAAATATTGAACATTCGGTAATTTCTTAAAACGTAAATATTTATCTACTATCCAATTTGTTTGTACTTCCAGGAATAACATACCGTTATTGTAATCTTTATAAGTTACTTCTAGATCGATATTAGTTGATATTGGATTTTCATTTTTGTATCGAAATTTTATACGTTCACCCAAAATTTCAATATTAGATATAAAATCCGGGATCAGTTCATTTGCAATGCAGATATCAATAATTTCCGAGATAGTAATTCTAATTTCTGCCATGATCTGCTCCTTCATAAGATAAAAAATTATTTTTAGCAAAAAAAAATGAAGATATTAATATAGCAAGAAAATAATCTTCAAATTTCTGGATCGATCTTTTTAGTGTAATAAATAATATCTTTGTGCTTAATATACTTTTTGTTAAGGAAAAATTTCTCTGAGTTATCGTTCCAATCTTCTATAAGACAGGCAAATATTTTAATATTATTGGAAAGAAAATAATCTTCAGATCTTTTCATCAAAGAAGCAGCAATTCCTTTTCCTCTGAATTTTGGGAGAACTGCCAGTCTGTTAACCCAACCCTTACGTCCATTATGACTTGCAATAATTACACCTACAAGTTCTTCTTCTATCTCAGCTACAAAGAAACGGTTATTATTCATTTGTAATTGTTTCTTTATATTATCCTTAGAATCTCTGCCTTCCGGTTTATAGGGAAGTGATGATTTCTCCCAAATATGTATAAGGGAATTATATTCAGAAGGTTTTAAAATTCGTATAGTAAATTCTATGTTTTCCATTGTATACTCTTATCCCGAAAGTAAATTACATGCTTGTGCAATAGTAATTACTTCAAGATGATTATCACTAATGAATTTCAATATTTCATGAAAATCATCCGGCTTACAATTACATGGATGTCCTTCAGCTTCTTCCATAACTCTATGAAAACCTAGTATTATCAAACTTTCATTATTTTCTACAGCTTGAAGAATTCTGGCTTTTGCATTTTCGGCAGTATAACTAGAATGATAAGAATAATAGCCCAGATCTGTGCGATCTATAGGTGCATATGTGGTACTATTCATACTTGTTCGAACATTCTGATAATATTGAAGAATTATATCATAATGCTCTGGGCTTGCCTTCCCGCTTGGAAGTGCAAATGTAGAGTGACTTAACCCATGATCAATAAGATTTAACCAATCTTGGTGGATTTCATATTCAACTAATTCTATTGGTACAGTAGGAAGTGTAATATGATGAAGCGTATGTCCGGCAGTTTCCCAACCATATTCAAATTCTAAGTCTTCTACTTGTGGCCATGTTAATCTATTTTCATTACCTATGCCACCTGTATTTATCACATTTGTAGCTCGAAATCCAAACTCTTCCATGATCGGAAGAGCTGTAGAATATATACTTTTGTGTGCATCATCAAAAGTTATAACAACGTATGTTTTATCTGATCTCCACTCGGTTGTTACTTCACAACTTAACAACAGAAATATAATAAATAATCTAATCCATTTCATATTCAATTACTGTTTGAAAACCAATGATATAATAATCATCTCCAATTGAAGGATTAAAATAACTAAAGTTTGAAGCTAATGACCAATAAGGCAAAATATCATAAGAATTAATTAGATTAATCTCTCTATCAAAACCAATTTCCGAATTCCAATATTTATATAAGATCGTGCTTGTAGTCGCTCCAAATACAAATTCTAAAAAAGAAGTTGATTGCCATTCTTTATCAGTATCCCAATCATAGATAGTGTAATAATAATTAGTTCCAATAAATATATTTGAATGAGGATGGAAAATAATTTCCGATAAGTCTACAAATTTTTCATGAGATGGTCTTATAGAACTAGTAGATGCCAGGTTTTCATAAACTGCTGAATTGTATATTTTAATTGGTCCAAGTTTAAAAGTTAATTCAAGCCCTACTGCGTGCATTGGATAATTAAAAACTCTGTCTCGTTTACAATAGAGATAATAAAGATCAAAATTCCTGCCTATGTTAGAATATCTCAATGAGAATTTTCCAATTGCACTATTAAAAGCATTTCCTCCGATCATTCCTGATAAATTAAGATTCCCCCAATACCGGATCAATTCTATACCCCGAAATTTATAATCTTCAATAACAGGATTATCATAGTATGAAGAATAAAGATTCTTGATAAAAATCTCAGATTCATTACCTATCTCAAGCTGATCAGATTTAAAAATGAAATCCCAGTTGTTTTTATGGTATAAGATCCCAGTGCTTTCTAATTCCAGTTGTTCAGAAAATAACCTTTTTCTATAGGTGAGATCAAACCAGATATTTACATTTTCCTCTATTTTAAAGTTCCAACCGGCTTTGAATATATTTTTCTCCAGATAATTATTTTGGCTATTGTCTTGATATGGGTGATAATTAGTTCCCAAAAAAGAGCAAAACTGATAATGAAATGAACTAGCATCAAAGAATTCAATAAAATTGAAAGAATAAATATTTACACAAATAATAAATAGAAAGATAATTATGTTCTTTTTCATTGAAACTCCGTATCACTTCAAATGTTTAGCAGCATATCGGAAAACACGATTGAAGCTTTTATCTACTTCCTTTTCAAGTTTTTTGGTTGGTGGGAAAGGAATTACATGATCATAATTGTAATTAAAATCCATCACCCTTACTTTTGTTGGGATCTTTTTATCAGATCCTTTTAAGGTGTTCAAAACTTCAGAGGGAGGAACCACAAAATCTTTTTTAAGAGCAATTGCTGAGATCTGTTTATGGAACTCTTTAAATCGCTTTTCTCTGAATTTCTGCATTTTATGGAATTCTAACATACTTTTAAAATATTTACCTACAGGATGAAGATCACTAAAATAATGCTTTAATCTATCATCTTTCTTAATTTCTTCATCCAATCGCTCAATATAGAAAGAATAAACCGATATGTTCGCTTCGCTATCAAGTATATATTTTGATGCTGCATTCATTCTATTTAAAGTTGGCCCACCACAGAAACTAAACAATTTAGATTTTGAGAGATAGTTATATGAGTTTGTAAGAAATAGCATGTTTGCCAAAAATGCACCGATAGAGTAGGCAAAAAAATCTATAGATGAGTTCTTCTTTATTTGCGGATGCAAACCGAATTTGATCTCATGGATCAGCTGCATTACATCGTAAAATGACTGAAGACCAGACCATAAGAATCTTTGAGGATGAAACTGTAATCTGGCACTAAGAGCGATATTAGCAAAAGATGAGTTTGCCACATTTGGAAATATCTCTTTTCTCTCTTTATTTGCTGTTCTCAAGAATCTTGGATCTATCCATTTAGCAGGTGTTCTATTCATATGAAAAGCGATAGGGAAGAGCACGACCTGTTTACCGGTTTGTTCCATTAATTTATAAGCCCAGGGCAGGTATTTACTCCAATCTTTCTCGTTAAGGCCATGCAACAAGATTATTGTACCGTTTATTTTAACCTTTTTAGTTCTTTCTTTTCCTGTTTTCTTAGATTTTTTTATTTCAATTGGAACTAGAATGCTGTAATTGAACTTCACATTTTCCTTAATTTTAGAATCCGGTGTTTCGATAATTTCATTAAGATGAGGTGCTTCTAATTTACTTGAGAGATCGTACGTAGTATTAAATTTTAAGTTATGCTCATCACACTTATACGACTTTTCACCAGGTAGAAGTTTATGACTAAATGATTCAAATGGAAAATTTATTACTCGTGCTCCAAGTTCTGGTATATCTATTTTGTCATCAGTTAAATTAAATTTGCTTTTTAAGAGAGTATAAATTTCTAAATATGTCATTTTGTCTCCCGGATCGTTAGAGAATTAGTTGTGTTAATAATGAATTAATAAGAGCAATAAGCAATGCTGCAATAGCAGAAGTGAAGCAACCCTTCAATTTAAATTTTGGTACAAGTTTTGCAACTATAAGCAAACAGAAGCCATTTATAAAAAATGTAAATAGACCAAAAGTTATGAATGTGATGGGGAATGAGATAAAAACAAGTACTGGCCTTATCGTCATATTCACCAATGCCAACACAAGAGCCGCAACTAAGGCTGCGATGAAATTATCTATTACAAAAAGTCCGGTTAGACGTCCAACCGCATAGATAGAGAAAGAGAGAATTAAGAATTTAAGTATAACATCCTGCATGATCAGGTTGTTTCCATTCGTTTAATTTGAGAATTTCCTTAAGAAAGCAGGAATTTCCATTTGTTTATCCGGAAATACGCTGGTTTTTTTCTCGGTTTTTTTAGTTAAGTTCAAAGAATCAGAATTTCTTATTCGTCTTAAAGTGCTACCGATATCTTCCGAATCATCTACTTTATCATGAATTATTGATTCACGTTCGTATACGGTTGTATTTTGCGTATCAAGTCCGGTAGTTATCAAAGTTACTTTTATTTTTCCTTCCATAGCATCATCTATAATAATACCTGTAATAATATCTCCGTCATCACCTGTTTCTTTAACTATTTCATTTGTAATAAGCTCAAATTCATCCATTTTAAAATCTTTACCAGCAGTTATGTTTATGAGTACACCTTTAGCATTTTCTATTGGAATATCCGAAAGCAGGGGATTATTCATAGCTTTCTGTGCAGCGTCTACAGCTCTTTGGTCTCCATCTCCTAAACCGGATCCCATCATAGCCAGACCATGATTCTTCATTACAGTTTGAACATCTGCAAAATCTACATTCATATAGCCACTATAATGAATGATGTCGGAAATAGCTTTTGCAGCTTCATAAAGAACATTATCAGCTTTTTTAAAGGCATCTATAACTGTCATATCCGGGAATATCTCGGTGAGTTTTTCATTTGGGATCACAATAAGAGTATCAACATTCTCACGTAGTTTTTTAATTCCATTTTCGGCATTGACCATTCGCTTTTTGCCTTCACTTCTAAAAGGTCTGCTCACAATACCGATCGTGAGTATTCCCATCTCTCGGGCAAGTGCTGCAATAACAGGAGTAGCACCGGTTCCGGTTCCTCCTCCCATGCCGGCTGCAATAAAAAGAAGATCTGTTCCTTTTAAATTATTCTTAATATCTTCGCGAGATTCTTCTGCTGCTTTACGGCCTGTATCTGGATTTGCACCTGCGCCAAGTCCTTTTGTTAACTCCTTTCCAAGTTGAATTTTAACTTTTGCTTTTGATTTTTTCAAATCAATTATATTTGTGTTTGCTACAGCAAATTCCAGTCCGTGCAAATTATAATCGATCATTGTGCCAACGGCATTACCACCAGCTCCACCAACACCAATGATCTTTATATGCGTACCAAAAGGTATTTCATCATGGTTCAGGTCTAATTCCAACATATAACCTCCGAAAATATATCTAATTTCTTAAAAATAATCTTTAAATACGTCTTTTACTTTTTGCCAGAAATGAGAAAATGAACTTCCTATTTTTATACTGGTTATTTTATCTTCTCTATTTTTAAGTTCATCATAAACGTAGTAGAGAATACCCACGCTTGTTGCATATCTTGGATTTTCCAATCTTTCTGTAGGTCCTGCTAATTCGGATAGATATGGATAGCCGATCTTGGTTGGCATATTAAAAATTTGATCTGCAAGTGATGCACTATTTCTTAAAAGAGAAGCTCCACCGGTTAGCACAAGCCCAGCAGTAATTAAATTAAGGTCGTGATGTTCACTTAGTATCTTATAAGCGCCTTCAAATATCTCACGCATTCTGGCTTCAATTATTTCCGTCATATATTTCAATTTCTTCTTTTTGGGCTCTCTGCCACCAATTCCTTCGATCTCGATAAGTTTATCATCCGGGATCTGTCCTGAAAGTGCATTACCGAATTCTAACTTGAGTTTCTCAGCATTATAAGGTGATGTATGCAGCCCGACAGAAAGATCATGAGTTATGTTCTTACCGCCAATTGGAAGAACCGCACTGAATCTTATACTGTCTTTAAAGAATATGGCAATATCAGTTGTTCCACCACCTATATCAATAATAATAGAGCCAAGATCTTTTTCCACTTCATCCAGTACTGCATGTGAAGAAGCTATTGGTTCCAGGTAGGTCTCTTCAACCTTATATCCTGCAATCTCTATACATTTATTTATGTTCCTAAGTGCATTTATATCTGCCATTACTATGTGAACATGCGCCGAGAGATTGAATCCACTCATATTCACAGGATTCATTATGCCGTCCTGGTCATCGATCTTGAAATATTGAGGGATCGCATGAATAATTTCCAATCTTTCATTTCCTTGTTGTATCTTCACATTGTTTTTAGAATTTGAAATTACGTTTTCTACATGCTGTTGATCTATATCACAAGGATGAGTACCGGAAGTTAGAGATATCCTGCCAATTGTGTTTTGGCTTTTAATGTGTTCTCCGGCTATCCCAACATAAATATTTTTTGCCTTGAAAGTTGCCATTTCTTCAGATTCATTAATTGCATCACTCATAGATTTTGAAGCTTTCATAATATCTACAACAATACCATTGACCATACCATCAGATTTACTTGTGCCAATACCTTTAACTTCTAATTTATTGTCTTCGTTTATTTGTGCTATAATAACGCAGATCTTGGTCGTGCCAATATCTATTGCTGTAATTACCTGACCAATCTTCATATCTCCTCCGACCTGATCACAAGCTGATCTTTAAATCTCAGGTCTATTGTCGTACCTTTTTCAAAAGTACGGTTCTGTTCCAGAAAAATGAGTCTTTTAAGCTTCTCTTCTATCTCATTCTCTCCCAAAACAATTCTATATCCAATGTTCGCATTTACAAAAACTAGATTTTCATCTTTTAAATAGAACTCGGAAACACTATTAATAAAATCCGGGTCTACATTTGCAAATTTTTGTCTTAAAGAAAATATTTTTTCTATAAGAACGTTTTCGATTTTCTGTCCGATAACGACCTCATCATCGGGAATTTTGGTTCCAATTACCGGCAACACCTCATTCTCATAAAAATTCACATTATCAAGTACAACTCTATCTTTATCAATAGGGAAGATGATCCCATTTTCTGTCCGGAAAAAAAACTCCCCTTTCTTTTCATTAATTTCTATTTTCAATTTATTTGGGAATATTCTGGAAACCTTAATATGATCAATACGTACGATATTCTCATATTTTCTTAATACATCCTTTTTAGAGATCGAGTATAAATTCAGATTGATGAAATCATTGCAGAGATTCTTTAAAAAATCTGTTTCTAAATTTTCATTTCCACTTATCTTAATGGACTTCACTTTGAATAGATCAAGTTTAGTGAACAAGCTGTTTATGCCTATGTAAACTCCGTAGATGAGTACGATGAGTACTAAAAAGAAAAAGAAATATCTACTTGAACCGGATCTTTTCTTCTTCATCAGTTTATTACCTTTATCTCTAGTTCAAGCTCAGTACCTTTTTGCTCTTTCACAGTTTTTTTAACTATTTCAATTAATTCATTAACATCATTGAATGTTGCATTTCCCAAATTAATAATAAAGTTTGCATGTTTATTGCTGATCTGAGCTTCTCCGATCTGTAATCCCTTTAATCCGCACTCTTCAATTAACTGTCCGGCAAATTTACCTTTGGGATTCTTGAATGTGCTGCCCAAACTGGGATAATCGTATGGATGTCTTTCAAATCTTTTGGAAATGATATCTTCTTTATCTGCTAATATCTTCTCTTTAGTTTTCTTATCCAATTTAAAGGCAGCTCTCACAATAAAACCTTTTATAGATGTTGTTCGATATCCAAATTCAAGGTTTTTGCGATCTATCAGAATCAATTTCCCTTTCATATCAACATATTCTACCCAAGATAGATAATCGAAAATACATTTATCAAATGCTCCGGCATTCATGTGGATAGCTCCGCCAATATGGGCAGGAATTCCAGAAATGAACTCCATTCCTCCCAAACCGTACTGCATGGCTTTATCTATAAATGAAATTATCTTCATATTAGAAGACACAACTACAATATCATTTTCTACCTGAAAAACTTCGGGCATAAAAGCATCCAGAATAATCACTCTATTTCCAACATTCCCAAAAAGAATATTTGAGCCACCGCCAACAGGAAGTATCTGCAAATTTTGTGCATTTGCTTCTTTAATTATTGAAGATAGATCACTAACGTTCTGTGGCGCAAGAAGATAAGTGGCACTACCACCAATCTTCATGTTAGAGTATTTACATAATGAACTCTTTATAACAAACGAAGTTAGCATTTTACTGTCAAACATTTTTTCCTTTTTTAGCCAATTTAATTCTTTGTCCTTAAGAATTTCTCACCAAATTTGTAGATACTTCCCGCACCCATAGTGATGAGAATATCTCCCGGTTTTGTTACTTCATTCATTTTATTAATAATATCATCATTCGTCTGGATACAATGAACATCTTTATGTCCGGATTGAATTGCTGCATCGGAAATCAGCTTACCGGTAACACCTTTTATTGGTTTTTCTCTGGCCGGGAAGATCGGTGTAATAAGAAGAACATCAGATTGAAAAAAGGAACGTCCAAAATCTTCATAAAAATCTTGTGTTCTCGAATATAGATGTGGTTGGAAGGCAACTACGATCCGGTTTGAAATGCTGTCTCGCACACCTTTAAGAGTTACTTCAATTTCGGTTGGATGATGTGCATAATCATCATATAAGATCACACCATTTTTTTCTCCTTTATATTCGAATCTACGGAAAACACCATTGTAATCTGCCAATCCTTTTTGAATTAATTTAAATGGAATATCCAGTTCTAATCCCGTTGCAACAGCCAGCAGCGAATTAAGAATATTATGCTCACCCAATGCATTCAATTTAATACGTCCAAGTTCATCACCATTATAAACAGCAGTATAGCTGGCTTCAAATTTGTTGAATTTGATATCGACAGCACGAACATTGGCCTGTTGTGATAAACCATATGTAAGTATTTCCTTATTTATTCTCGGAATGATAGATTGAACACCATGATCATCTAAACAAGCAATAACACTGCCAAAGAAGGGGACTTTATTAGCATATTCCACAAAAGCATTTTTTACTCCCTCCAGATCTGAATAGCAATCTAAATGATCGGCTTCGATATTTGTGATACCGGCAATAATAGGGCTGAGTGTAAGGAAAGAACGATCGAATTCATCAGCTTCAACAACAATATATTTTCCGGAACCTAGAAGATTATTAGAACCATAATTCTTTACTATCCCACCAACAATTACAGTGGGATCTAAAGCTGCAGCAGATAACACACTACCAACCATCGAAGTTGTAGATGTTTTACCGTGTGTTCCGGCAATTCCAATACCATAACTCATTCTCATGATCTCAGAAAGCATTTCTGCTCTTCGTATTACAGGGATCTTTTGAGAAAGAGCGAATGCGATCTCAGGATTATTATCTTTCACTGCAGATGATTTTACAACTACATCGGCATTTTGAATTGTATCGGCATTATGCCCTTGCGAAATTACAGCTCCAATTTGTGTGAGATGATCTGTTATTTCGCTAAGTGCGAGATCAGAACCACTAACCTTAAAACCTTGATTTAATAGAAGTTCTGCAATACCGCTCATACCAATTCCACCGATTCCAACAAAGTGTATTTTCTTAGTTCTTCCTAACATCCCCGTCTCCCTTAAGACAAATAATTCATGATCGTACCTGCAATATTCTTGGCCGCATTTGCATGTACCGTAGAAGTAAAATTATTCTTTATTTCATCAATTTTATCTAACATTTTAAATATTGTATCTCTCAAGATCACTGAGTCTAGATCTTTCTGCTCAATTATGTCTGCAACATTCTTCTCTTTTAATTCCATTGCATTATAATACTGGTGATTTTCTGCAGCAGAGGGAAGAGGAATAAGAATAGCAGGTATTTTCTTAGTTTCTAATTCTGCCAGGCTTAATGCACCTGCACGTGCAATTGCCAAATCTACAGAATTGTAGATCTTCCCAATATCATTTGTGAAATCAAAAGTGTAAACACCGTTTCTATCTTTAACTTTATGATAGAATTCATTGAAACTAAAACTTCCGATCTGCCAGATTATTTCGAAACCTCTTTTCAATATATCGTCAATGATCGGAAAGAATGCATTATTCAAAATTAAAGAACCCTGACTTCCTCCAAAGAGAAAGATCTTCTTTGAATCTTTTTTCAACCCATGTTTATCAAAATCAATTGTATCTTTTTCAGCAACAACAGTTAAATTGATCGGATTCCCAGAATAAACTGCAATTTTTTGTGGAAAATGTTTTTTTGCATCATGGTTTCCCAAGAATATCTTTGTTGCATATTTGCTTAATATCTTTGTTGTTGCACCGGGATAGCTGTTTTGCTCTTGAAGAAAAATGGGAACTTTTAGTAAGTGAGCTGCATACCCAACAGGTCCGCTCACGAATCCACCGGTTCCCAAGAATGCATCTGGTTTAAATTTACTAATAATTTTCTTGGAATCGATGATACTTTTTATCAGTTTGAATGGAAATTTAATATGCGCAAAAGTAATTTTACGGTAGAATTTTTGAACATTTATCTCAGCAAAATCAATTTCATACTTTTTTGTCAGCTTTTGTTCCATGCTGTTCCTGTTACCCACAAAGAGAATTTGAGTTCCTTCTTTCATAAGTTCTTTAGCAATGGAAATAGCCGGAATAATGTGTCCTCCGGTTCCTCCTGCGGCTATTATAACTCTCTTGTTTTTCATCAAATTCCCCTAATAACTCTGTAATGTCTGCTTTTTTGCGCTAATATTCAGCAGGAGTCCTACAGAGAAAGAATTTACTAATAACGATGTACCGCCATAACTTATGAATGGCAAGGTTACGCCGGTTGATGGCAAGATTGCCATCGAAACACCAATGTTTACCATTGCATTAAAAAATATATTCATTCCCAAACCGATGCCGGCCAATTTTAAAAATGTATCTTCCTGCCGTAATGAGTTGATGATAGCACGGTAAAATAGAAAGATAAACAATCCAATTACTGTTAGGGCTCCTATAAATCCAAATTCTTCACCAATTATGGAAAATATGTAGTCTGTTTTGGCTTCGGGCAGAAAATAATGTTTACCGGTCCCTCTTTTAGATGACGTTCCTGTTAATCTGCCTCCAGATAACGAAAGCAAACTTTCCCGAACCTGGTAATCCTTTGTTCCTGTATAATCACTTTCATTGTTCATCGCTTTATGAAAAAGGGAATACTTAGAATATATTTTCATTCTTTCAGATCGATAAGCAGGACCAAGTTGAATTACCAAAAGCGCTAATATAAGACAAGCTGCGAGGATTATGCCAATTGTTGATAACCGGATCTTTGCTATGAACAGCAGCGACAGTAATGTAATACCGGAGATCACAAGAGGACTGAAATGTTTCTCGAATAAAATTAATAAAAAGATGAGAGTTGTTACTACAATAAGTTGATGAAAGTGTTTTAAAAATCCTTTTGGTCTTGTATCATCTATTTGTCTTTTTCGCTTATCTAAAATGTGGGCGAAGTAGAAAATAAGAATGATCCTGGCCATTAAACTTGGCTGAATATTGATCTTCCAAATGCGAATACTTCTAACAGCACCTTTTACAGTATCTCCAAATATTAAAACAGATATCAACAAAATAATAATGATCAATAGAATTGGAATGATAAGTTTTCTAAATTTCTCCAGATCTATTATCTTAAAAGCAAAATATAGTGACCCAAAAGAGAGAAAAAGCCAGATGAACTGACGATAGAAGAAATACATGGAGGTGCGTACAGAACTTATATTAAGCTGCATGAAAATACCTAATGCTATCAACACGAAATATGTGAAGAGAATGTAGATATCGTATTGAGCTATATAGGTTTTGGTTTTCACTTTTTCAACCTTGATACAATTTCTTTGAAAGTATTGCCGCGTTCTTCGAAATTCTTGAATCTATCATAACTCGTGCAAGCAGGAGAAAGAACAATAATGTCATCTTTATTAGAATCGGAAAATGCTTTTTTTATAACATCTTCAAATTCTTTGATGGTTTCAATTTCTATAGAACCTTCAAAGGATGCTCTCATTTCATCGATCGTATCTCCGGTTAAATAAACTTTCTTAGCATGTTTTTGTAAGTAGGGGATCAAAATGCTGTAATCCTCACCTTTACCGGCTCCACCCATGATGATCCTTATTGGTGCGCTAAAAGATTGGAGTGCATATTTCACAGAATCGGTATTAGTTGCTTTAGAATCGTTGTAAAATTTTATTCCATCAACTTCTTTTACAAATTCCATACGGTGGGCAAGAGGCAAAAAAGTCTCCAATGACTTCTGAATTATGCCTTTTTCTATATTAAAAGGTGAAACTGCCAAAATTGCACACATCATATTTGCAATGTTATGAGGTCCTTGAATTGCTGCATTTTTAACAGGAAATTCTTCTGAATTAAAAATAATTGAATTTCCCTTATAATAAATATCTGCATTAGGATCAGGAGAAAAATATTTAAGTTTAGAATTTATTATATCTATAAATTTTGCAGCAACGGTATCATTCAGATTTAGAATGGCAAGATCATCCGCATTCTGATTTTTGAAAATATTGAATTTAGTTTCTGCATAATCCTCAAAACTGTTATAACGATCAAGATGATCTGGAGTTATATTGAGAATTGCTGCAACATCTGCTTTAAATGCGTCAATAAGCTCTAGTTGGAAGCTGCTGAGTTCTAAAACAACAAAATCAATATCTTCATTTTCTATTGGATAAGATGAAAATGCAGTTCCAATATTTCCTGCTAAAGCAGAGTTGTATCCTGCAGTTTGTAAGATATGATGGATAAGACTTACTGTAGTGCTTTTTCCATTGGAACCCGTAATAGCAATTATCTTACTATGTGGATGTTTTATTCTAAAACTGAATTCTATTTCACTTAGGATCTCAATATTTTGCTTTTTAGCTTCTTTTAGAATTGGTATATTCCCCGGAATCCCAGGACTTAATATCAGTACGTCATTATTAAGGAGCTTTTCTGTATGTCCTCCAAACTCACATTGAAATGATTCTTTAATTTGTATGGAATTGTTTATCTCGTTTTCTGCTCTTTTCTCGCTTATAAAGGCAATACCACCAAGTTCTTTGATCTTGGCAGCAACGGAAATTCCGCTTCTTGCCATTCCGAGAATTCCAAAAGCTCTATTTTTTACTTTCATTTCCTACCTGAGTTTTAAAGTTGCAAGAGCAACACCAACAAGAAGTGCTGCAACTATCCAGAATCTTATCACGATCTTTTCTTCTGAAATCCCTTTTAACTCGTAATGATGGTGTATCGGAGCACAAAGAAAGACTCTTTTGCCAGTTCCTGTTTTGAATCTGGAATATTTAAAATAATATCTTTGTATGATAGTGGAAAGAGCTTCAATAACGAAGATCCCACCTACTACTGCAAAAAATATCTCTTCTCTCAACAGCACAGCAAGAACTGCTAAGATCCCACCCAAAGAGAGTGATCCAGTGTCTCCAAGTATGATCTGGGCAGGTTTCACATTATACCACAAAAATCCTAGCATTGTTCCAATAAGAGCAGCAATAAATATTGTAAGTTCCCCCGCATTCTGAATAAAATCGAGATTTAAATATCCGGCTATAACGAAATTACCTTTTATATAGGCCATTACTCCAAGACCAAGAGCAGCTATGGCTACAGTTCCACCGGCTAAACCGTCTAATCCATCAGTTAAATTTACAGCGTTTGAGGTAGCAGTGACCATGAAAACAACAAATGGAATGAAAAGAAGTTTTAATTGGATAGAACTACCTTTGAAAAACGGTAAATTTATTTTCGTAATAATATCCGGATCTTGTGCACCATAATATAGAGCAAATCCTATAAGTAAGCCCAGGGTTATCTGAGCAAGCAGCTTGTATTTTGCGATCAATCCTTTTTTTGCTTTTAAGAAATTTTTGAGATAATCATCTAAAAATCCGGTAGCACCTAACCAGATAGTAGTAATTATCATGATGAGTACATAGATATTTATAAGATTGTTCCATAACAATACAGATAGCAAAATACTGCAGATCACAATAAGACCACCCATTGTGGGTGTTCCTTCTTTTTCTTTATGTGAAATTGGAACGTACTCATTAATACTTTCCACAGCCTGGTGCTTCTTTAACATTTTTATAAACTTGGGTCCTAACAATATCGAAAAGAATATTGCGGTTATAAAAGCTGCGATCGAGCGAAAAGTAACATATTGAAATACCCTAAATAGATTGTATCCGAGTATTTCTATATCTGCTAATGGGGCAAAAAGGTGATAGAACATTTTTTAAATCCTTCCTATTATTTTTTCTAATTTAATTCCATGAGAAGCTTTTATCAGGACGACAGCATTTTCCGGTATTTTTTTCAGTATTCCTGATAACAATAATTCATTAACATCTTCAAAATGTGCATCAGCATTGAATGCACGTGATATAGTTCCAACAGATATCAACTGCGTATAATCCATCTCATTAAGCACGACCAACATATTTTTGTGCAGTTCTTTTGTCAATTTACCAAGTTCCAGCATATCTCCCAAGATTGCATAATGCGGTTTTTCATTTTCGTATTCATTCCAGAATTCAAGTGCTGCTTTCATAGAATCCGGATTTGCATTATAACAATCTACCAGAAGTGTTTTCCCATTTTGCTTGATGATCTCCATCCTCTGAGAAATTTGAAGTGGTTTATTCAATCCGGTTTGGATCACATTTTTATCGATCTGTAATTTTAAAGCAATGGCAATTGCGATTCCAGCATTAAGTGAGTAGTCTTTAAATGGAGTTGGAATAAAAAATTCCATCTCATTTACATTGAATTTTGTAATATCATTTTCTGTGTGAACTTCCGTAAATCTAAAATCAGAATCTGGTGATGAACCAAAGGAAATACCTGTGAATTTCTTAAACCTATCATCATCTGCTGGGAAGAACTTTTCTTTAAGATCGTGTTGGAAAAGTGCAGTTTTCTCTTTGAAAACACCCAACTCATCTTTTAAGAATTCGAGATGTGAAGCTCCAATAGAAATAATAACACCAATATCCGGATTTGTGATCTCGGTTAACTTCTCAATTTCTCCAAATTGATTTGTTCCAAGCTCTAAAACAGAGTATTTGTATCTGGGATCCAACCGGAAGATCGTTTTAGGAACACCAACAAGGTTATTTTCATTTCCGAAAGTTTTGTGTGTTAGAGCAATCTCAGAAAGAATGTTATACAGATATTCTTTCATAGTAGTTTTACCAAAACTTCCGGTTAAGGCAATTGTAGTTAGATCGAATTTACTTTTGTAGATCTTTGCCAAATGTGCATAAGCTTCTAAGGTGTCTTTTACACGGATGATATTTGTGGAACTGCTTTGGTAATCCATGTTTACGACTGCCCAGCAATTTTTCTTTTTTAGTATTTTCTCAACATAATCATGACCATCAAAATTTTCTCCTTTCAAAGCAAAGAACAAAGAATTTTCGTTTATGGTTCGTGAATCGGTAGAAATATTTTCAATTAGTGGATGGTCATTGATCACAAGATTGTGCTGGAATATCAATTCTAGCTGAAGTGGATCTATGGGTAATGAAAGATAACTATTGAAATCAAAAGTATGGGTAAGAGCGTTTTCTGCTTCTTTGATGTCATCGAAGTCAAATCTCTTCCCATTGATCTCTTGATATTTCTCATGACCTTTTCCGGCAATAAGAACAATATCATTTTCATTTGCGAAATTTATGGCAGTCTGAATAGCTTTTTTTCTGTCGCGGATTATCCAGAATGGAATATCCTCATCTGCATCTCTTATTATATCACGAATGATCTCTGCAGGTTCCTCATCACGCGGATTATCATTTGTAATTATTATTCTATCAGCATATCTGGCTGCTTCCAGCATTTTAGGTCTTTTAGTTTTATCCCGGTTGCCACCAGCTCCAAACACGCAGATCATTTTTTCTTTCTTGATCTCATCAAGAGTTTTAAGTACATTCTCCAAAGCATCAGGAGTGTGGGCGTAATCAATGTAAATGCCTATATTACGGTCATTTGCAACTTGCTGCAGTCTGCCTGAAATGCAGTTTATTTTTTGGATAGATTTACAGATCTGTGTCGAGGCGGATCTTCCTAATAGATCTAGCGCTACAGAAAATGCAGTAGCTGTATTGAAAATATTGTATTTGCCTATTAATTGTGTTTCAAGTTGATATTCATAACCATTAAAATTCAGCTTGAAGCTTGAACCGGAAATATTGTAATCATGTTTTCCAATGCAAACTTCTCCTTCCTTAAATGAAATCCCATATTTGGTAGATGAATATTTATTGTATAGTCTCTCTCCGTGTTCATCATCAATATTTATAAAAGCCCTATCTGCATTTTCAAATAATTTAAATTTTGTTTTGGCATATTCATTTAAAGTTATATGAAAATCCAGATGATCTTGAGTGAGATTTGTGAACACTGCACTATGAAAATTAATGGCGAATGTTCTATCTAAAGATAAAGCGTGCGATGAAACTTCCATGATCACAAATTCCACATTTTCATCGATCATTTTACAGAAGATAGTATTTAGGTCTATGATATCCGGAGTTGTTCTTTCAGATTTATGGATCACACCGTTTATTGAATAACCCAAAGTTCCAATAAGTCCAACTTTTTTACCGCTATCAATGAGAATATGTTCCAGTATATTGCCTATAGTTGTCTTCCCGTTCGTGCCGGTTATGCCAATTATCTTCAACTTTCTGGAAGGATCGTCATAAAATAATGATGCCAATAAGGCAGTAGCTTTCCGTGCATTTAATACAACTATCTGCGGGATATCTATATCAAGTTCTCTTTCGACTATAAGTAGTTTTGCTCCTTTATCAACAGCTGTTTGGGCATAATCGTGTCCATCAACAATAAAGCCGAAAATACAAACGAAGACATGATCCTGTTCAATATATCTGGAATCAGTTTGAACTGCGGAAAATGTACCAACAGGATTAGTATTAATGCTCTCAATGAGCAATTCATGTTTTTGCAATATTGTCGTGATCTCAGCAGTTGAGATCATTTTGCCGTTACTGTACATACATCTCCAAATTTAATATTAGATCCCGGTTTTATTGATTGGGCAAAGATGATACCATTCCCGCGGATCACAAGCTTTACACTGCTTCTATTTGATATGGCAATTGCCTTTCGTAAGGACAATCCTACAAGATCCGGCATTGCATAAGCATCAACATTCAATTGCTCTGCATCCTGTTTATTGTCAAGATTAAGGATGATCTTCTCATTTTTATCAAATGATGTATTTGGTTTTGGGTATTGGTCCATTACTTTGCCATCTACATTTTCACCGGTTACTACAAAACTTATTCCCTCTTTTTGTAATATTTTAATCGCCTTATCTAATTGCAGACCAATAACATTAGGAGCAAAAACAAACTTCTTATTATCTTCTTTTATATTTGCTATTACATTTGTTTCCGGAAGATTAACTATTTTTTTTACAACATCCCTAAAGGTGGGAACTGCCGAAAGTGACGCATAATATGAATATGACTTGTAATCTGCTTCATCATATACAATTACCATAACATACTCAGGGTTGTTTACCGGGAAGAAACCGGCAAAGATGGAAGTGTATTTTTCTTCTTCGTATCCAATTTTACCACTTATTGCTTTTTCGGAAGTACCTGTCTTTCCCGCTATTGTAAGATGTTCTAATTTTGTTTCTGTAGCGGTTCCATAATCAACTACACCTTTTAGGAAAACTTTTAGTGTATCGAGAGATCTCTTATCGGAGATCTTCCGCATAACTTTTGGTTTATATGATGTAATTACTTTGTTGTTTTTATTTCTTATCTCTTTAATAAGATGCGGCTGCATTACCTTTCCACCGTTAGCCAGCGAGCAATATGCATTTGCCAGCTGCAATGCACTCACAGAAATTTCCTGACCAAATGAGATCGAGTGCAGCGAGAAGCCCTGCCAGTCTTTCAGTTTACGGAATATCCCCGTTGCTTCACCCGAAATATTGGATCCTGTTTTGTGTCCGAAGCCCATTGCGATCATGCGCTCATAGAGAACTTTGCTGCCTATTTCCTCAACTATCCGGCTGATCCCGACATTACTAGAATAGGCAATAATATCCTTAAAACTGAGAGTTTTATATTTATGATCATCTTTAATTACCCTTTCTTCTTGTTCGTATTCCAGATGATAATCTGTGCAATCTATGATATCAGAAGGTTTATAAATATCTTCTTCTAAAGCGAGAAGAGCAGTTATAGGTTTTAAGGTGGAACCGGGTTCGAACATGAAAGAAGCTGCAATATTTGTAACCGAACGAAGTTCTTTTGCAGATCTCTTTTTATGATCTTTTGTTAGACCTGCCATCGCCAGTATCTCGCCGGTAAAGGGTTCCATTACGATCCCAATAGCATTCTTTGCCTTGTATTCCTCAAGACCAAATATCAGTTTCTCTTCCAAGATCTCCTGAATTTCCATATCTATTGTGAGATAGATCGATTTACCTGTTTTAGCAGCTTTCTCTTTGAGAAACAGAAGCGGGATCATCCGGTTATTGGCATCATAAATAGTTTCTCTCCAACCTATCTCTCCGCAAAGCTGTTCATTATATGTAGCTTCGATTCCATTTTTGCCTGTAGTGGTATAGATAGAGTTATCCGAATTTCCTCGTTTACTATCACCTATTATTCCTAAGAAATTGGCACCAAGTTTATCGTGAGGATATGTACGTTGTATATTACTGAATGAAGCAACAAGACCCTTTATCTTCTCTTTTGCAAATTCACGTTTAATAAGATGAAGCTGATTTTCGGAAATATCCGTTGTGAGGTAGACACTAGAATATTGTGGCTCTTTATTTAACCGTTTAAGCAGAAACTTTTTCTTTGCTGCGCTGTTTTCTGAAATGATATTGGCAATTTTCTTAAATACTTCTTCAACCGGTAATTCAGATCCTCTTTTGAAATCATCAATAATGGCTCTTCTATCTACATCGAGCTGATAATATTTAACAGAGCTTACCAGCAGCTTTCCCCCGCGATCATAAATATTACCACGGTTAGGTATCAAGATCTCTTTGGAGGGATTTTGACGGATCTGCACAGTTGCCTTTAGTTTATGAGCATCTAATATTTGTATTGAAAAAAGATAACCTATCCAGATAAGGATGAGAAGTATATTGAAACCTATGAAATATTTTATTCTTGTATTCATAAAAAATGCTCATTCATGCGAATGAGCAATAACATCACCTGTTGAGTGCTTCGGCAGAGGGGACAATGTAATCTATCAGACGGAAAGTCTCTTTCTTATTATTGAATTTAATATTATGCACATTCTCATTGTCGGTAGGGAAGAACATATCCAGATCTTGTGAAGCAAGTCTTTGGATGCGATCGCGAGAACTTAGCTTACTGTTCAAAGTAATAAGATCTAAATTATTAACCTTTTGAGCTTGGTATAGTTCCCGTGCGTCGTCAAGTTGGCGTCCGTAAACTATGATCTTGTGTTTATTACTATAATGACAAAATATTGAAACTAAAATTAACATGGCAATAGCAATTACTTTCCAGTTCATGAAACCTCCCTCTTCTGGGCTACTCTAAGTTTTGCGCTTCTAGCACGTGGATTGTTTTCTATCTCCTGCGCTGTTGGAACGATAGGTTTTCTTGATAATATTTGTAGTGTGGCTTTTTTGTCACAAACACATAATGGGAACTCAGGTGGACAGATGCATGATTTTGCTTCATACTTAAAGATATTCTTAACAATTCTGTCTTCTAAACTATGATAAGAGATAGCAGCAATTCTACCACCGGGATTCAAAATTTTAACCGAGTCATTCAATGCAGTTTCCAGAACTTCCATCTCTTTATTTATGTAGATCCGCAAAGCCTGGAAGATCCTGGCTCTTGCCTTAATACTCTTTTTAGAAATTATACAATTCTCGATTATGTTAGATAACTGTAATGTGGTTCTTATCTCTTCTTTGTCTCTTTCTAAAATAATGCTTCCGGCAATTCTTGCAGCTTCTTTTTCTTCACCATATTCACGGAATATCCTGGTGAGATCTTCAAATGAGTAGGTATTCACAACATCTGCTGCTGTAAGTTCTACTTCCTGATCCATTCGCATGTTCAATTTTCCATCACCCCTAAAACTAAAACCACGAGCTGGATCGTTGATCTGATGAGATGAAACACCCAGATCAAAAAGTATTCCATCAACCCGTTTTATTCTCTCAAGTGCAAGACCGGTTCTTATATTGGCAAAATTTTCTTTGATCATTACAAACTGTTCAGGATACTTCTTTTTCAAGACGTCACTTTGCTTAATTGAATCTGGATCCTGATCAAATGCGAATAATTTTATATCTTTTCCACTTTTCAGTATTTCGCTGGAATGCCCACCACCTCCAAAGGTTGCATCTACATAAATTTTTCCATCCTGCAGATCCAATGCTTGCAGGCATTCAGCTAATAATACCGGAACGTGGTACTTAGTCATTACTGATAATCCATAGAATTAAATTGTTTTCTGTGCTCTTCCAAACGTTTCTGACGGAATTGCTCATAATTCTGCGGACTCCATACAGAAATGTAATTTCCGGATCCTTTGATGATCACTTTATCTTTGATATTGGCGATCTCCAAAAGCTCGGTGCCAATTTTTATTCTGCCGTTCTTTTCCAGTTTTTGTTCGGAAGAAGCAAATGTTCGCAAATTAGAAAGCAGCTGTTTATCGCGCTCTGTACCGTTTTTTAGAATCTCTATCTTATCATTCCAGTTATCTAGCGGATAGATAGCAATATCTGTATTAGGGCCCAGTGTGATGATAATAGTCTGCTTTGCCTGTGTGCTGAATTTCTTCTTGAAAGCGGCAGGAATTGTGATCCATTTAAGTTTGTTAACCGAGTTTTTGAATGTGCCTAAGAATTCACCCGACATCACAACCTCCTTATTCAATTGAGCAAAAATGAGAATTTATGAGAACTTCTGGGTCAAACGTGAGATAAATCTGGGGAGAGTCAAGTTTTTTTTGAGTAATATCTAGTTTTTATTATATTTATTCAAATATATTATCAGTTTTCACCGAGTTTGTCCAAAAGTTTCACATGGTTTGTCCAAAAAGGGTGTCAGCAGTTTGTCCATTTTCAATTTACGGAGCGAATTATGAGAGTGTTTTAAAAACAAAAAGTGTCAGCGGTTTGTCCAATAAAGGACAAACCCGTGCCACAATTCATGATAGTAAACGCAATCTGTTAATTTACATCATCAAATGTACTTCTATATTATTCTTGACACTTCTCTATCTACTTACATTTTTTTTCATGGTTTTAGTTTTACAGGTTTTTAGTGATAATATCGTTATTTATAGCATAAAATTAGAAGTGTACAATAACCTTATAAAAAAGTTATTGTATACCTTTTTATCATATCTATAGGTTAGTTATGTCTACCTTTTTGGTGGCGCAGCGTGCATATGTTACGTGAAATAAAATTATAAGATAAAGGAGTTTTTTAATGAGATTGTTTAAATGTTTTTTGTTTGTATTGTTAGTTTTATCACCGAAGTTGATTATTGCCTTCACATTTGATTCAGATGATATTAATTATGCTTATCATCCCTTTTGCGATTACTACTCAGAGAATTTTCTTGGAGCTGATGCTGCAGGAAGAGGTTATTCCGGGGTTGCAGATATGGGCGGTATTGAATCAACATTATTAAATCCGGCATCATTACATATTGAAAATAAAGTTCAATTTTATTATGAATTAGGTTTGAAAAATAATATAGGTTTTTTAAATGAATATTATAACAATTTAGAATTTTCACAATATCGAAAGGGAACAGCATATGGTTTAGCATATAACATAAACGAGGATTATCAAATCGGACTTTTTTTCGGAAAAAAACATAGCATTAATGCTGAGTTAGGACCTTTAATTATCTATGACTACTTTTATGCTCCACTTGATACTCTTCATTGTTACATCAAGAAAACCTGTTCAACAATAAACATCCCATTATCTTATCGAGTAAATGACAATTTCCAATTAGGTGCAAGTCTTAATATCGAAATGTATAATTCTGAACAGCCTTTAGTTCTTTTTGATATTTATGGAAATTACCAGTTTGTTAAAAGTGATGCAGATTTTGCATTAATAAGACCTGTAATAGGTCTCATTTTATCATTTAATGAGAATATTTCATTTGGAACTTCATTTCAAAATTCTGTACGAAAGAATATTATTGAAGATGCAACTTTGATTCACATCAAATATTTAGAGAACACGTTCCCTTGGGAAATAAGATCAGGATTAAAGTATAGAATGCAGAAAGTTCCACTAAATTTATATATTGATTTTAGGCACGTACATACCTCTGAATATCATGATATGAATGATCGTAATGATTTTTTTATTGGAGCTGACTACAAGTTGAAAAAGTATTTATTGAAACTTGGATATTTTTCACAAAATGAATATCGTGATCTTTCTCTAAAAATTTCTGAAGAAATCGACTACTGGATTGACAACAAACCTCATGATCGTCATTTTCTTACACTTGGAGGGTCGTATTCATGGAAGCAATTAAATTTTTCTCTTTCTTACATCGATAGTAGGATATTATCTCCAAATGAAGATAGTCAAAGGTATTTTAAATTTTCAATTACATTCAAACCGTTAAAAATATTTAGACAGAGAAAGAAATAGTATTAATGATTTATTCACGTAACAGCCGTGTCTGCGGTAGGTGTTATCAGTCCGTTTCGTCTGAACCTCACGGTTCAAACTTTGGTTGGTTCGCTTCCTGGCGTGATCGTTCCGATCCCGCTGCACACGGTAAACATTAGTGGCAATAAAAAATTAAGGAGAAAATGTATGAAAACGATTGTAATCATAATATTCAGCTTAGTATTATTGATTTCATGTTCAAATGATATCACAAAACCAGATTTTGAGGACATAGTTCGGGTAACAACTGAGCACTATGCAGGTGTTTATCCGAATCCCAACAATGGATATTTTTCAATTAGTTTCTATTTATTACAGAATGCACACATAAAAATTGTAGTTATAAATTCTCAAAATGAAGTAATTCGACATTTAGTGGATGGAGATTTAACAGCAAATCACCATACAATTAATTGGGATTGTAAAGATGATGATGATAACAAGGTTTGTTCAGGAATTTATTATGTGAAGTTCAATGTAAATGGCTTTCTATTTCAAGAAGGCATGTGTTTCTTAAAATAGTTAGGAGAATTTATGTTAATAAAAATTATATTTGTAATTACATTTAGTTCGATTTCATTATTACTTTTTAGTTATGCTGCTTATGCATGTCCATTCTTAATATTTAACCAATCTCTTTCCAATGCTGCTTTTGGTTTAGAAAGTGGAACCGCTGATATAAGAAATCTTGATGCGTCATCATTTGTAAATAATCCGGCAAAACTTGGTTTGATTCGAGGATTTAGTATTGATTATAGCAATTCGGATTACTATTTTGCAAAATATAACATAATGAAAATAGCTTTTAATAATAAAGGTATTGGCTTTTCTTTACCAATGTATAATTTTGAGGATTTTAAATTTGAGCGTGAGAATTTTGGATATAAAGTTGAACACTCTATACAATTGCAATTTGATGAGGATGGAAATTATTACGGTGCATTTCAGCCTACTGAAAGTGTTCTTTCTTTTTCAATAGGACTTGATTCTTCAGCTCTTTTCAATAATGAAGAATTGTTTTTTGATTCATTTAATTTCTATTTTGGCTCTACTGTTAATTTAATAAAAAGTCAAATTGCACCTCCTTCAACGGGTGAATCAAATTATGATGGGATAGGAAGAAGTACGTTTTTTGATTTTGGATCTTTAGTAACTTACAAACCACCAACAATGCAAAAGCAAAATTCTAAATTGATGTTTGCATTGGGTACAAAAACCGTTGCTGGAAATAAAATGCACTATGTTAATGAGAGTCAATATGATCCATTACCACAATATACATCTATTGGATTCTCTTCAGATTATTCAAATTTTTTTGGAATTCATCCTTATTTTAAAGAGAAACGTGAGAAATATCATATTTATAGCAGTATTGATATCAGAAAATATAGTATAGACAGGTTCGTGATTGGCAGTGGAATTGAATTAGGTTATTTAGATTTGTTATCATACCGTTTAGGTTATACATTCTATTCTGACAGTAAAACCTACGGAATATCACATTCATTAGGTCTTAATATTATTCTAAATAATGGTTTCGGATTTAGCACTAATTATTTAACTTTGTTAGGTGACAATGAATTAGGATATAAGGACAGATTGGATTTTTCGTTAAAATATGTTTTTTAATGTTCTAATAGAATGTGTTATGGAAGTAAAATTATTGCCACTAACAAGCGTGTCAGTTGTATGTCACAGCACACGCGAATCGTTATGCCTATTTGTAAAAGTAGACCGGTTAAGATCTTGACCAAAAAGTACTATTTTTTGAGAAGTATAATTGGAGGAAATAGTTAATGATAAGAGAAAAATATACACACAAGTTACTTGCAAGCTATGAAAACGTTAATCACTATTCTATTAGCCATATTTTTTTTAAGTTCTTGCAGTAAACAAGCACCGAAAACGCTTATGAAAAAAATCGATAATATATTAATTAAGCAGATTGAAGATAATAAGACACCTTCGGTTCAATATGCTATTTTTAATAAAGATAGTGTTATTCATAGATTTCAATCTGGTTTTGCTGATATAAAAAATCAGAAAAAGATCACGGAAAACACAACTTACAATGCATATTCTGTAACAAAGACCTTTACGGCTTTAGCAGTTTTGCAATTATCGGAACAGAAAAAACTGCATATTGAACAACCGATTAAAAAGTATTTACCCGAATTTCCCTATTCTTCAGAAATTACCATACAGCAGTTATTGGCTCATTCTGGTGGTATACCAAATCCGATTCCTTTGAGTTGGATTCATTTAACAGATGATCACCAATCATTTGACAGAAATAGTTTTTTCAAACAAATCTTTACCAAGTTTAATAAGACAAAATCAAAACCAAATGAAAAGTTCGCTTATTCAAACCTTGGATATGTTTTGCTTGGACAGCTTATTGAAAAGGTTTCAGGATTAAGTTATGAAGAATACATTCGAGTTAATATTTTGAAACATTTGGGTATTGCGAAGAAGGAATTAGGCTTCACAATAATTGATACTAATCATCACGCAAAAGGTTATCACAAAAAATACAGTTTTTCAAATGTCATTTTAAGTTTCCTTATTGACAAATCAAAATTTACAGACAAAACTGAATGTAAATGGAATCCATTTAAAGACTTCTATGTCAATGGTGTTTCTTATAGTGGTTTAATCGGGACTTCAAATGCTTTAGTTAAATACATACAGGAACTTTTAAAACCAAATTGTAAACTAATAACAGATGATTACAAAAAAATGCTATTTGTTGAAAACTATAACAATAGTAACAAACTAACAGGAATGTGTCTTTCTTGGTTTAGTGGTCAATTGAACGGTAAACAATATTTTGCACATGCTGGTGGGGGTGGTGGTTATTATTGTGAAATCAGAATTTACCCCGACCTTGGAATAGGGAGTGTGATTATGTTCAATCGTTCTGGAATGAGTGATGAGCGATTTTTGGATAGACTTGACCAATATGTTATTAATGAATAAAGTCAGCAGGTAACTTTGTATAAAAAAATAGGCATAACAAGCGTGTCGGCAGTAGTGTTGGTCAGTATTTTTGTTCTGAATCGTACCGATTCAGGGTTTGGATTGTTTGTTTACGGTTGGAATCATTCTGATTCCGCCGCACAGCCAAACATTATGCCTATTTAATGTAAAATGTATATTTTATTGATTTAAAAAAGGGATTTATTAGAGTAAGGTAAAGTATTAAAAAGGAGATTTTGAATGATTGAAGAAAACAAAGGACTATGGTGGTTAACACGAGTGTTGAGCATATTAATAATTGTATTTTCTATATTAATGTTTATGGATTACAGAGTATTTCCCGAACCCGGAGAAATTAAACCTTTAAGCACAAAAGAAATCATAGGATTTTATATTGTGGGAATGGGATTTATAGGACTTTTACTTGCATGGAAATGGGAATTAACAGGTGCTATAATTTCAATAATTGCCTTTGCCGGATTAGCTGTATTTTTTCCTTTGGTACTTGCTCCTAGCCCGATGTATGTGTGGCCGAGTACTGCTGTATTATTTATTGTACTTTGGAAAAGAAGAAGAAATACCAATGAGAAAAATTGATTTAGAATACTGACATTGATAGATATATGTTATATTATTAAAAGATGTTACATGGTTTGTCATTTTGTTTTAGTATTTTCACTTTAGTAAAAGCAAAACGAATTAAAGGATTTGCTAGAGTTCGCAATCATGCCCTACATGCAGAATGGAATAAGTTCGATATTAAAGATGTCGGTGAATTGATTTCAGGTACACGAGAGATAATCGATAATTTTCTATAACGGTAGCTTAGATCTCTTTTTCATCAATTATTCATAAAAATGACAAATCCCTGCAACGCTATGATTGATCCCCAAAAATGCCAAATCTGTACTACTTTATCCCGTTTATCCTGTTTTTTGGACAAACCTCTTGCCCTCATACCTGGAGAACATAATTACTTATTGAATGCAAGGGATTGTAGCTCAGGAGTTTATTTCTATAAATTGCAAACACAAACTATAATTGAAACAAGGAAAATGCTGCTTCTTAAATAATACACTAAACTCAGCTTGGGTATTCTCAGGTTGGATTTTATTTTATATATCTACTACTATATTCAAGTTAACAAGAAAATGCTAAACCTATGCATCTTTTACTTCTCACATTTTGTAACAAACCTGTTATCTATGCTCACTTTCTCGTAAGTTCCTGCAAAATATGATGGTTACTTCATAGATGACAAACCATCTGATTCCTATACTTAACGAATATTTTATTTATCTTGACGCAAATGAATTATAAACAGCTTTTTAAAAGTGAACAAGAAAAATAGCTCTGAGAGCGTCTTCCCGGAAGACGATTCCGGGAGTTATAATAATGGGGGGGGGGGTGATAAACTAAAATTAATTAGGAGAAGAAGATGAAATGGTTTAAGATCGAACTAACAGAGCAACAATTAGTCTCAGGAGAATTAGCAAAGATCGTGAATGAATTCAATGCTCTTTTTTTATTAACCGAGATCCCAAATGAAATGTCTCTATGGGCAAATAAGTCAACAAAACCAGGTGAAACTAATACAGTCTATTTTTCCCCTGTAGCAGCTGACAATTCAGGGACATTGATAAGAGATTATAATGGTAAGGGCTGTAGAAAACCTTATATAGAAAAAGTTTCTTTGTTAGTAGGCAGATCAAATGCCTGGGATATCTTCCTTGAGAAGTAGAGTGATGTTGTGGGGAATTTAAAAACAGGGGACAAATTACTTTATGAAAAAACTTATTGATAAAATTGAAGTGCCACCAGGCATGAAGTCTGGTAGAATTTTAAAAAGCTATCAACCGGATGGCAAAATTCCAAGTATTACTTTTAAAGTAATTTGTTTAGATCCATATGAAAAAATGGTTGATTGTGAAATATGCGAAATAAAGACTACCAAATATTATGCGAAGATGATAAAATATCACAACAAGTTAGAAATACCAATATGGATTGATGTTTACGAGGAAAATTGAATTAATTAGAATAGCTAAAATGCTTGATGAGCGTCTCCAGGGAAGAAAATTCCGTGAGTGATGGTGGTGGACAATTGATTAAGATTTGGGGGAGGAGATGGCGTGTAGAATAGGAATGACAACCAATCCAGAACAAAGAAAAGCACAATGGTTAACTAAATATCCGTACTTAGTGAATTGGACAATTATTAAAGGACCAATAGAAGATAAAGCTACAGCACAAGTAGCAGAAGCTTATCTTTCGCAGTTATTAGATTGTGAATCTTCTCCTGGTGGTGACGATCCTGATGATTCATTAGCACCATGGTTTATTTATAGATTCGAATATTAGCAATATTTGAATAACTGAAACAAATTGATACAGTTCTCGGAGAGTGATCAATTGATTAAGCTTTTGGGGATCGATGATGTTAATTAAAGGTCATGTGATAACGAAGATAGGATCAGTTGAAAGAATACTCAAATTTGCGATTGATCAAAAAAAAGGTGAGACTTCAATGTATTGTAAAATAGAATCAAATAAGAGAGTGAAATTACCTAATCCATTAAGTAACTTATATGAAATAATAATGTACACTTTAGAAGAAACTTTCCCTGGTGAAACGATAGATAGGATTCTGTTAATCTAATTGTTTATAACGCATTCTCACCAATATACCAAATCCCTGCAACTTTTGATTAATCCCGAAAAATGCTAAACCTGTACTACTTTATTCCGTTTATACCGAAAAATGCTAAACCTATGCAACTTTTACTTCTTGCATTTTATAAAAAACCTGTTATCTATGCTAACTTTCTCGTAAGTTCCTGCAAAATATGATAGTTACTTCAAATATGACAAACCCGTGCCACAATTCTCACTTTTAAAAATTTACAAACTGCTGACACTTTTTCGCACTTTTCGCAAAAAAATGACAAACCTGTTTTCGGAGCTCATATTTTCATTAATCACTTAATAATATAGAGTTAGCTTCATTTTTGTCCCAGTTAATTAATTGACAAACCACTAGCACCCCCATAGTTATAATCTGTAAGTTATTAAGAAAATACCAAAACCTGTCTTTTTTTGTTCATAATCATCATAAATCTTTATTTATTTGTATACCAATCAGGACTATAGTTGGAATAATAATTGCATTAAAAATGTGAGTTAAAAAATATATAAGGAAGGTTAGCATTTTATTATGATTAAGAAGACGTTATTTTTAATATTTCTATTAATATCTATATCAGCTGTTAACGCAGAATGGACAGATATTGAAGAGAATCTAGGACAAGAATTATTTGACCATAGTTCATCAGGGAAAGAATACACAGAGATCAGTTTTTCTTTGAATGGCTACAACATCGAGACTATCAGAGAGAATGAGATAGACTATCAGAAGATCTCCTATTGGAAAGAAGGTAATTCATTGGAAGTTGGCAAACCGGATCTTCCCAAATTCACCAAATTGATCTCAATCCCCAATGAAGGATCAGTAAGTTTTGAAATCATTTATACAGAAGAAGAGATAATTGAAAATATTGATATTTATCCAACTCAGGAATTACAAAGTGAAAGTAGTGAAAAGCCATTTAAGTTTGTGATAGATGAAGATTATTATAACAATGGTACAGCCTTCCCGGTAAATATAGTTGAGGTTGGTGAACCTTTAATAATGAGAGATCAGCGAGTTGTCAGTGTTTCGATCAATCCTTTCCAATACGATGCACAAAGCAAGTCTTTGAGAATTGTAACAAATGTAGACATTGTTGTTAATGCATCTAATAGAGGTGGCATAAATCCTAAAATCCATGATAAAAAGACATCACGTTTTTTTGAACCATTGTACCGATCATCTATTTTAAACTATGATTCCGTAACCGAGCGTAATGGTGAATATCAAGATCCAAGCTACCTGTTTATCTACCCGAATGATGCAACTCTCCTAACCAATCTTGAGTATTTGACAGACTGGAAGCATCAGAAAGGATTTAATGTAGCACTTGCCAGTACAGCTGATACAGGAACTACTACAACATCAATAAAAAACTATATCCAGAATGCATATGATACCTGGGAAGATCCACCGGAATTTGTCTGTTTGGTTGGTGATGTGAGTGGCACTTACAGCATTCCGACTTACTATGAGAACTATACATGGTACAATGGAGAAGGAGATCATCCTTATGCACAATTAGAAGGTAATGATGTGTTGGAAGATGTATTCTTAGGACGTATATCAATATCTTCAATAGCAGATCTTCAAACATATGTAGCAAAAGTATTGTTGTATGAAAAAGAACCTTATCTGGATGAGACCGACTGGTATGATAAATCTCTTATGGTAGGAGATCCTTCCAGTTCCGGTCCTTCAACGATTTTCACCAATCAGTCTATAGTTGAGATGATGCAGCAGCATGCTCCCAATATAGTAGCTACCGAAGTATATTCCGGTAATTATTCCAGTTTGATGACCAGTAATTTGAATTCAGGTGTAAGTTATTTCAACTATCGTGGCTATATTGGTATGAGCGGTTTTAGTGTTTCAAGCATAAATAATGGCCTTAAGCTGCCCTTTGCAGTTATTCTTACCTGTTCCACCGGTAGTTTTGCTTCCGGTACAAGTCCTAGTGAGGCATTTATCAGGGCAGGTTCAGCCGGTAGCCAGAAGGGTGCAATAGCCTCAATAGGAACAGCAACTTCCGGCACACATACGAACTTCAATAATTGTGTAGATGCCGGTATTTATTATGGAGTTTTTGCAGATGGCATCTACAATCCGGGTGGAGCTGTGAATAGAGGTAAACTTGCCTTGTATGAACATTATCCTCAAAATCCGGGTAATTATGTAGATATATTTTCACATTGGAATACACTAATGGGTGATCCGGGTGTTGAACTCTGGACTGGCATTCCCCAGCCACTAATCGTTGATTATGAAACAGAAATCTCTCCTGGAACCACTTATCTGGAAGTAACAGTAACTAACGATAGTGGAGTTCCATTAGATGACGCCTGGGTAACAGCTCTTATGGGTGATGATGAAATATTTGTAACAGGCTATACTGATGAAAATGGTTATATAGCACTTGAGATCAATGCAAATATAGAAGGTGCAGCCAACCTTACTGTAACAAAACATAATTATATTCCACATCTTGGAGAAGTGGAGATAATAAATCAGAATTTAGCAATTTTAATTGAAGATATTAATATAGATGATGATAATTCTGGAACATCTTCCGGTAATAACGATGGATTAATAAATCCCGGTGAAGAAATTGAACTTTCAATAGGTTTAAAGAACTACGGATCTCAAACTGCAAATTCAATTTCTGCTACGATTTCTTCTAATAATAGTTATATTACGATTACTGATAATACTGAAGACTATGGTACTATCCTCTCTGGAAACACTGTTTTTAGTTCAGATGATTTTGATATCTCTGTTGATGATGATGTACTCGGTGGGACTTTAATTCAACTTGATGTTCTTATAGAAGACGGAAGCGGGAATCAATGGACTGATGTTTTATTCCTTATTGTAGAGGGTATTAATCTTTATGCAAATGACTACACAGTTTATAATGGTGGAAATGGCATATTAGATCCGGGTGAGGAAGTTGATATCGCAGTTACTCTCTTTAATACAGGATCGGTTACTGCAAATGGAATTGAAGGTATCTTAAGATGCAGTAACTCGGGAATATCAATTTCCGACAGTATTGGAACTTTTGAATCTATCCTCCCAAATGATGAAGGTGATAATAATTCCGATAGATTTGTTGTAAATGCAAATTACCAGATCATTCCCGGTTCTCAAATAACCTTTACTTTAGAATTAACAAATCCGGAAGGCTTTAATAATACAATTTCTTTTATTATCGAAGTAGGTGTTGTAACTTCGGAAGATCCTCTTGGACCTGATGAATATGGTTATTATTGTTATGATAGTGATGATATCAATTATGATTCTGCACCTGTATACAATTGGATAGAGATTGATCCAACTTATGGTGGATCAGGTACATCTTTAAATTTATATGATAATGGTGATACAGGAGATACGGAAGATGTAAGCTTACCATTCTCATTTAATTTCTATGGAATTCCGTATAATATGATCAGTGTATGTTCAAATGGATGGATTGCACCTGGAGGAAGCTCTCAAGCTTCTTTCATGAACAGTCCAATTCCCGGGCCTCAAGGTCCTTCACCTATGATAGCTCCTTTCTGGGATGACTTAAAAACATCTACCGGGAATGTATTCTATTATCATGATACTTCTCTTCATATGTTCATTATTGAGTGGTCTCACATGCAGAATGATGAAGATAATTATGAAGAGACATTTCAGATAATGATCTTGGATCCTGTCTATTATTCAACTCCAACCGGTGATGCTGAAATTATTTTCCAATACAAAGTAATCAACAATACAAGTGCTGGGTCTTATCCTTCTCAACATGGTCAGTATTCTTCAGTTGGTTTAGAGGACCACACAGGTACTATTGGGCTAGAATATACTTTTAATAATTCTTATCCAACTGCGGCAATACCACTTCAGAATGAGCTTGCATTAAAATTCACAACAGCAGGATCAATTATTCAGGATCCTCCAATTGCTAATTTTAGCCATGATAGTTATGATATTGTACTTTTACCGGGAGGAACAGACACAAGACACTTAGAAATTTCCAATATTGGAGAAGCAAATCTTGTTTATAATATTACAAAGGAATATGATAATCCTGAGGATGGTTCTGGTGGACCTGATGCCTACGGTTATATTTGGATCGACAGTAATGAAATAGATGGCCCGGAATATAGTTGGCGTGATATTTCAGCGGTTGGAACGGAAGTTACTTTTACACACAATGACATCGGAACAGATCTGATGCCACTTGGATTTGATTTCATCTTCTATGGCTCATTCTATTCCGAATTTAGAATAAATCCAAATGGATGGGTTGGTTTTGGTGATGACAATGAAGAAGATAATAATTTATCACTTCCGCATCCAAATAGTCCTCGTCCAGCTGTGTTACCTTTCTGGGATGATTTAGATCCTCTTCAGGGTGGAAGTGTATATTATTACAGCACATCCGACAGTTTAGTTGTCTGGTTTGATGATGTTATTCATTTCCCGGGAAGTTATAATGGAACTTATGATTTCCAAGTTGTGATCTACGAAAATGGTAGTATCCTTTATCAATACCGCTCAATGGTTGGTACGATAGATTCTGCAACAATTGGATTACAGAATGAAGCTGGAAATATTGCTCTGCAAATGATCTATAATGGAAACTTTGTTGAGAATGAGTATGCAGTGTTAGTCCAACGGATCGTTGACTGGGTTGCTTTAGATCAAACATTTGGTTACATTCCCAGTGGAGAATCTAACACAATTACAATTGATATTAGTGCCGAAGAATTGAATATTGGAGATTTCTTATGTAACTTGCTGATCACAACTAATGATCCTGAAGCTTCATTTGTTACACTTCCAATAAATTTACATATAGATACAAACATACCAATAATCAGTTTATCTGAAGATACGCTTAATTTTGGTAATGTCCAAATCGGGGAGGAAGCATCAGATACACTTTATGTAACCAATCTGGGTGAGATTGATCTGGAAATTACAGAGATTACAACCGGAATTGCTGAATATTCAGCCACACCTGAAAGCTTTATCTTAGCTCAGGGTGAAGTACAAGAAGTAATAGTTACTTTTACTCCTCAAGCAGAACAATACTTTGAAGATATCCTTATTATAGAAAGTAATGATCCAATTAATTCACAATATGAAGTGTCACTAAGTGGTACAGGATATGTATCTACGGGTTTAGATGATCAGATTCCATTGGTAACAAAAGTAGGTCAGAACTATCCAAATCCATTTAATCCTGAAACAACAATTGCTTTCTCTATTGCCAATAATGCACAGCAGGCAAAACTTGAAATATTCAACATTAAAGGACAGAAAGTTAAGACACTTGTAAATGAGCAACTTGAAGTAGGAAGATATAATGTTATATGGAAAGGAACAGATAATTCCGGAAGAAGAGTAGCTTCTGGTATATATTTCTACAAATTTGATACAAACGATTATCATAAGATAAACAAAATGATCTTAATAAAATAAATATATTGATTAATTAACACAATAGATAAGAACAAATAAGAGTATCCACTAGGGTGCTCTTATTTATTTATATAGTGCAATCAAAGATTAAAGTTTGAATAATAATTGTATTACATTCAAGAAGTATCCTAGTAAGTCTTTTTAAAATATAATAGTTACCTGTAAAACGAAAAACATATCCACAAATTAAATCTTGGGGATCTCATATTTATGTTTCACTAAGTACTTGTAAATATAGTAGTTACATAAAATATGACAAACCTATGCAACTTTATTCACTGGCCAATCACCCTGCCACCCCATACTTAACTAATAATTATTTAACTTGACTCAAAATCCCAATAAAACAGCTATTTAAACGTGAACTGAAAAATGATAATTAATATCGCAAATAGCAGGAGAAAAAAATATATTAGGAGTTAATTATTAATGAATCATTACGTTTAATTGCATTGGTTACAAATTTAATAAAATTGTTATTTATTCACTGGTATATTACATTACCTTTTATAATTTTTTTAACTTTGTATATTATTTTTGATCATCGGAAACACTTAAATAGAAAGAAACAAGAAAAATAGCTCTGAGATCATCTCCCGGGAAGATGATTCCGGGAGTGTGGAAAAAATTAGAACAAAGGTAGAAATTCGGAGGACGTAAATGAAGGAGGAAATAATTATACCCATATTAACAGCTATTGTAGGTGCAATAGGTGGATGGTTAATTTCAAAAACAAAATACAATAAACAAAAACATAATCAAGCTGCAAAAGAATTCAGGAAGGTTTTTACAGACACATTATATTTTCTTAAAACATTCAATAAACCAAATAATCAAGCTAATCCTATTAGCTTTCACTTTGAACGAAACATGGAGAAATATGAGAAAGCTATTATTGATTTTCATCCTTATTTACGTAAAACCAAACAAGAAGATTTAGTGAAAGCTTTAGAAAAGCTCAAATATCCTTGGGAAACAGAATATATTGAACGGGGATATTTAGAAGTTATTAAGGATGATAAATATCAAGATAGTAGCTTCATGTTTTATGATGGTTATACAGGTCATTCAGGTAGTGATTTGAAAATAACTTGGGAAGAGGGTTTCAAGATGGCTAAAACAAATATCCAACGTATTGTTAAATTTGGTAAGGTGAAATAGGATTACGAACAAGACAATAATGACAAACTCCAGCCACTTTTCCATTCTCAATAAAATGACAAACTAAAGAACCTTTTCCATTCCTAATAGAATGAAAACTCGTGCCACAATTTATGGTAATAATTGCATTCAGTTAATTTGCATCATCAAATGCACTTCTCTATTATTCTTGACACTTCTCTATCTACTTATATTTTTTTCATGGTTTTAAGTTTTATGGTGTTTTTAATAATAATATCATTGTTTATAATGTAAAATTCAAAGTATACAATAACCTACAAAGTAAAAGTAATTGTATACCTTTATGTCATATCTATAGGTTAGTTATGTCTACCTTTTTGGTGGACGCAGCGTGCATATGTTAGTGGTATTATGCCTGATATCTTGAATCAATTACGTGAAGCTCAAACTTTGCGTGTCTATTTTGAAGCTAAGTTACAAAGGTAGGTGAGATATGAATAAACGAACAGTTGATTGGAAAGATATTGCAGAGAGCTATTATGATAAATCAGTAAGTTTAGCAATACTGATATTGTTGTTTGCATTTATTGTTTCACCTAAAATTGAGGTGAAACAATATGATAGAACTATCAAGATCATTGATACAATAGATATTCCACCTGAGATCAAAGAAAGAATTAAACCACCTGAAGAAACAGTTAAACCTATATTTGAGATCATTATAGAAGATGATCTTGATAGTGATGATGATGATGAAATTGAGGTAATTATTACAATTGATCCTACTAAATTAGATCCATATGAAGAGATTCATAAAAACATTCTGGGTTCTACAAATAAAGGGGCTTACTATGAAGACGCACCTTTTGCAATTAAAACGGCTCCAACAGAATATACAACTTTTGCCAAAAATGCCGGTATAGAAGGTGATGTGATCTTACACGTAGAAGTTTTTGCAGATGGTTCTGTTGGAGATATAGAAATTTTAAAATCATTGATGTCAGGACTTGGTGGATTGGATGATGTTGCTGTAAATAGTGTTAGGCAATGGGAATTCTCACCT